>JAYUFF010000925.1:0-3706 GCA_043738825.1 Schlesneria sp. | reverse complement strand
GCGAAGAACTCGTCCCCCACTCGGATCAGCAGGGCCGGGAGGTCTTCCACGAAGATCGACAACCGACCACCGGGGGCAATCTCATCGACGGACGCGACTCGCTCGAACTCGGACATAAGGTCTGTTTGCTTTCAAAGTCGTTGTAGGGTGCGTGGAGTCTTCGTAACGCACCGGCACGAGATCGGGTTCCGACCACGGTGCGTTCCGAAGACTTCACACACCCTGCTTGTCGTACTCACTCGCCGATGCCCAGTTTACGCTCGACCGCTTGGCCGAGCGTTTCGCGGACGATCTCGACGGGGATGCGGTCGTACACGCGTTGGAAGAAGCCGGTCACGATCATGTGCATCGCCTCCGAACGGGTCAGGCCGCGGCACATGCCGTAGAAGAGTTGCTCTTCATCGACTTGTCCGGCTGTTGCGCCGTGCGTGCAGCGAACATCATCAGCTTCGATTTCGAGGCCGGGGATCGCATCGACTCGGCAGGTGTCGCTCAAGAGCAGTCCGTCGTTGCGTTGATAGCCGTCGGTCTTCTGCGCGTCCTTGGCCACTTTGATCATGCCACGCCAGACGCAGCGGGCCTTGTCTCGAACGACATCTTTGTAGAGGAGGTCGCTCGTCGTGTTGGGAGCGTTGTGCGTCTGCTGCGTGTAATACGAAATGAGTTGCTTGTCGGTGGCGAACGTCACGCCGTTGACCTGCGCGGACGCTCCCTTGCCATCGAGGTACACTTCCTGATGAATGTGAGCCAGCTTCGAGCCGAGTCCGGCGACGGTCCATTGCAGCGACGCATCACGCTCGACGCGACCGCCCTGATGTCCGAAGTGCCAAGTCTTCTCGTTCCAGTTCTGAAGCTGGACGTACCGCAGATTGGATCGAGGGGCGAGCAGCAGTTCGACCGCGCCGACATGCAGTCCCGCCGCCGTGGTCGATGCGGACGAAGTCTCTTCGAGCAGCGTGGCCGATGCGCCCTCTTCGAGCACGACCAGCGTGTGGCTGAAGTCGGCCGCACCCTCGCCCGCGAGGCCAATCAAACTGTAAAGCGGCTCGGTGATCTCGACGTTGCGCGGAACATACAACACAGTGCCACCCGTCCAGAACGCCCCGTGCCACGCGGCGAACCGATCGGCGTCCGGCGTGACGGCCCGCGTCATGAGATGCGGCTTGAGCACGTCACCGTATGTTTGCACGAGGTCACTCAGATTCCCAAACAGCACGCCCTTCGCGGCCAGTGACTCGGACAGTGTCGAACGAGTACAGGCCCCATCGACGTGCGAGACCACGCCCGCGAACTCTGCCCGGTCGGCGAGCAGCGTTCCGAACGCAGCAGCGGCTTCCGGCGAGCCGCCCTGCCCTGCTGAGCCGTCTCGAATCGCAAACCGCTCGGGACGGAAGGCACGAGTATCGACTCGCTTCCACTCCTCGGGATCAAGCTCGGTGACGAACAGCTCGCGATACGCCTCGAACGCGCGACGGCGAAGATCATTGACCCAACCGGGTTCGCGGCGTGAAGACAGAAATTGCTCGAACGCAGTCGCGTCAAATGGGGCGGTAGTTCGGGGCGAGGTGGATACGGCAGGCATGACTCACTCAATGGTTCAACGAACACAAAACGAAAGCGAAGATCGACTTGGCGGCGTTGTGACACACGGCTATTTCTTCAGGTCGGAGACTCGCATGAAGACGATCAACATTCCCAGTTGCAGAAAGAAGGCGACGAAGGCCGTCAAGGTTGGAAAAACTTTCCCCAGAATCGAAAACATGACTGCAAAGTAAACCGCCACCAAGCAGCCCAGACCCGCCGCCACCATGCTGACGATCAAGGCCACGTCTGCGAGCGCCGAGTACGCAAAGCCCTCTCGCTTCGGAGCGGAATCCTCCGGGAAGTCGTACCCGCACGCGGGGCAAACTACCTCGGTGGCTCCCATCGCCGCACGGCACTTCGGACAAATCGCCATGAACTCATCTCTGCATTGAAGCGTTGGGTGGTGGCCTCACACTCGAAACGCCGGCCCATCCGGATGAGATGGATTCGGGACGAGACGGAAGTTGGCGCAATCGACCAGCAAGTCGGTTCGCTCCAAGACCGTCTGACCAATCAAAACGTCGTCTCCGAAAATCATTGCCTCTTCGATCATGTCCCGTCCTTCAATCAGAACGAGCAGCGGATGAGAGATCGGGACATCTTCGGAACGTCCGTCGGCATAGGTTGCGACTCGATGCGAGCGGGCCGTCACTCCGATGCTGTCCAGTATTCGCTGGGGAATCACCGAGCAGACCGCTCCGGTATCAACCATTCCCTCGACCTCACAGCTTCGGACCTTGTCTTCAGGAAGACGGCCTTCATCGGCCAGCATGGCATCGTAGGCGTTGGTCAGCGTCACCTTCACTCGAACTTCACCCATCGGGACCACCGGCTCATTCAAAAACAACTGGCGTCGAAAGGCTGGCTTTGACGACTTCGATGCTCGTGATGGTGCGACGCCAACAAGACGGACGCTCATCCGACGCTCCCTTCCATTTGGAGTTCGATCAGCTTGTTCATTTCGACGGCGTATTCCATCGGCAGCTCTTTGACGAGCGGTTCGATGAAGCCGGTGACGATCATCGACGCGGCTTCGGCCTCGGTCATGCCGCGGCTCATCAGATACAAGAGTTGTTCCTCGGCGATCTTAGAGACCGACGCTTCGTGTTCGATCGTCACGTTGTTGTGATCGACTTCAATGTACGGATAGGTGTCGCTACGGCTCTTGCTGTCGAGGATCAGGGCATCGCAGACGACGTTGCTCTTACAGTGATGGGCGTCGTGCGTGGCCTTCACCAAGCCGCGATAGCTCGCCCGGCCGCCGTCCTTCGAGATGCTCTTTGAAATCACGCGGCTGGAGGTGTGCGGCGCACAGTGAACCATCTTGGCTCCCGCGTCCTGATGCTGGCCCTTACCCGCGAACGCGATCGACAGCGTCTCGCCGCGCGCACCCGGTTCCATCAGGTAGATGGCCGGATACTTCATCGTCAACTTCGAGCCGAGGTTGCCATCGACCCATTCCATCAGCGAGTCGCCGTAGGCTTTGGCTCGCTTGGTGACGAGGTTGTAGACGTTGTTCGACCAGTTCTGAATCGTCGTGTACCGGCAGCGGCCTCCCCGCTTGACGATGATCTCGACGACAGCCGAATGCAGGCTGTCGCTGCTGTACGTCGGAGCGGTGCAGCCCTCGACGTAGTGAACCGAAGCCCCCTCATCGACGATGATCAGCGTCCGCTCGAACTGACCCATGTTCTGCGTGTTGATGCGGAAGTAGGCTTGCAGCGGGAACTCGATCTTTACGCCCTTCGGCACGTAGATGAACGAACCACCCGACCAGACCGCCGAGTTCAGCGCGGCAAACTTGTTGTCGGCCGAGGGAATGATCTGACCGAAGTACTCACGAACGAGATCCGGGTAGTCCTTCACGGCAGAATCGGTATCCGTGAAGATCACGCCCTGTTTGGCGAGGTCTTCCTGCAAACTGCCGTAAACGACTTCGGATTCGTACTGCGCCTTCACGCCTGCGAGATACTTCTTCTCGGCCTCGGGGATGCCGAGCCGATCATAGGTCTTGCGGATGTCCTCGGGCACGTCGTCCCACGACTTCTCCTGCCCCGCCGACGCTTTCACGTAGTAGAACATGTTCTGGAAGTCGAGGCCGCTCATGTCGCCGCCCCATGTG
>JAYUFF010000924.1:0-3711 GCA_043738825.1 Schlesneria sp. | reverse complement strand
TGAACAGCTTCGCGACGGTGGTGCCGTCATCGACGTGAATGTGGTCCGCGAAGCCGCTGCCGTCATTGTTGATGTACAGAATCTGCATGGGGCATTCTCCAAAGGAAACGGGGAGGGAATCGGAAATGGTGCTCGGTGAGCGAGCGGTGACGGGTTGGCATTCGGCGAGTGAATTCAGGACTCGACTCGCCGTTCGCCGGTCTCGACCGCTTGTGGTGGTCGGTGAATACGAATCGCGTCACGTGCATTCGGCGAGTTCTGCGTCGGGGAGAAAGACCTCCTCGTTGTGATACGGATACGCGATGTCGCACTGCTCGCATTCGGCCCACTCGGGCAACTCGCCATCGTCAGCCGACAACGGCACGTTGAAGCCACAGCCGGGACAGGCGAGACAAAGCTGAGCAGGCGGATCAGGGAGCGGGACCGCCAGTTTGAGCAGGCTGAACCCCTGCGCGCGGATCGTGCGCAGGGACTCGCCCGTCGCACGGGCGATCTGATTATGCAGTCGATGTCGGGACATGATGGGACTCCTCCAGGGGAAACCAGAAAGACGGTGCGCGCACCGCGTTCCAGAGACGGGTGAACACGCGGGGGCGAGACAGAAGTGAGTGTCAGAGTGGCGGCAGCGACCTGGCTGCGAGCTCCTCCGTCATCAGGACATGAGCCGTGAGCCAGTCCTCTTCGGCCAAGAGAGCGGCGCTGCGCGGCGCGAAAGGTCCGAGGTGTGGGCAACAACAGGGGGCGAGATCGGCCCACCAGCGACCGGTCTCATCAGGCTCGACATGGCTGGCTCGATGAATTGTCAGTTCACCGAGTTCGTCGAGCGGAATTGTTTCGCCAGAGAGGCAACTCGTACAACGAGGTGGTCAGGCCCATTCCAGAAACTCCGGGTGGGAACGGAAGTGGTTCACCGGCGAGGCGAACCACTTCGAGGACAAATGGGAAAGTTCCGCCTCGCGATCAGACGACTGTGCGGAATTGCAAAGGCTCCAACAGAGCAGAGATCGCTCGGAGCCAGCCGCACACCTCACCCGCCGAATCACGTTCGGCGAGGAGTTCGGGCGTCAGTTGTGCGACGGCGGCCGTATTGAGCCAGCACTTGGCACGGTTCGTGAAACGCGCCCGTGCCCGACGAGAAAGCCGGCTCCAGTCGTTCGTCACGCGAAGATCCTCGAACGACTGACGGGCGGCAATCTCGGCCACCGCGTCGTTGTCATCGAACTCCAGCAGGCGACCACCGGCCCGTGCCAGTGCCAGCGGATGGAGATAGTTTTCCAGGCTGCGCTTGGTGGTCAGAAACGCCCGGCAGTTCGCCCGTTGGTTCGCGCGGGAGACGGCGGCCCGGCGCGCCGCCGTCTCTGGGGGGAGTTCGCGGTCATAGAGATGAAACTCGGGACAACCGAGCGGGGCGAACCGCTCGGACCAGGCACCAACATCACCGCCACCGAAGGGGACGAACACGAGTTGTCCCCAGGCTTCGAGCCTGCCGAGATCGGGGAATGTTGGATCGGAGTCCGCCAGGGTCGCCGACAGATGACGCAGAAACTGAACATCATGCCGGCCTTCCACCACGCACAGCAGCGGGCGTTGAGTGGGTTGTGTCGGTGCCTGTGGATGTCGAGCCGTATGCTCAGCACCACAGAAGTCGGGTCGGAACATCGTCAACCTCCTTTTGAAATCAGATGGGGTGGTGTTCGTTCGTGGGCCTCCATTTCGATCGGAGCGGGTAGCCGCACGCCCCAGCCGGTGGCCTGCGTCCCGAACAATCGAAACGTGTCCCGTACCGGTTCGGGGAGCCTCAGTCGCGCACATGCCAACTGAATCCCGACCGGATCGCGCACCTGAGTTTGAATCGTCACCAGATGGGACATGAGGTCTCCTTGTCGATGAAGAAAATGGGAAAGGTCGGACAACGGACGCTGAGGAATCGTTGGAGGTGTCAAACCTGCTCAAAATCATACTTCTCATGAAAATGCCCCGCCGTTCTGAGAACGCGGGGCGCGGGATCCTGTTCGATCAATCAGCGATGTGGCTCGATCTCGTTCATGCGGAACCCGGACAGTCATCCCCCCCGGAAATTCGACGAGTGCCGGAGGAGGGGTGACTCTTGGTTGGCAGCGTCTTGCGACGATGACGGCCGTCCGGTACGGGCTGACCTTGGTCTCGATACGAAGCCACGACGATCCTGCGAACGATGCCTTGGTTGAGGTTCACGCGTTCCGCGATTTCGTACATCAGCAGCCCTTCGTTCAGCAGCCGCAATACTTCGTCCCGAGCCACATCGCTGCGCTTTGGCTTTCTGGCCCACGCCGCCTCGCGGAGCTGGCCATCCAACGAAGCAATCCCCCGTTTCGCTGCGGCCGCCTGCAAGATCACGGTGATGCGCGACTTGGAAATTCCCAAACGCTGGGCGATCTCTTGACACTGCAATCCCTGCTCGAACAGAGGCCAGGCGGCATCACCCTGCCGCTCGGTCTTCGTCGGTTGACGCATCTCCAGCGTGATGGTCTGCGTCAGTAATGTTCCATTGTTCGGTTCATCGGATGCGATGGACAGTCCAGGCACGGTCACCGTCGTGAGTCGTCCGATCTCGACAACCAACTTCGCACGCCAGAACCGCCGTTTACGATTCTCGACCGGGATCTCTTCAACCCGAACGGGACCATCCAGGAGATTGCGAAGAGCCTCGCCGGCGGCCGGTGTGCCGGACCGAAGCACATCACCCAACCGGGCGAGTTGCTGTTCCGCCCACTCGCGTGTCGGTGGAGTTTGCAGCGAGGACGGCGGTGATTTTACCCGTTCCAGTCGCCGCGTGAGGTCGATCCGTTCGGCTCGTCGCTCAGCGAGGCGTTGTTTCAGTTCGGGGTTCGGTACTTCGGAATCCTCAACCTGATCAACGAGCCGCCCTATGCGCCGCTCGCAATCATGGAACTGTTTGGAAACCTCCTGAACTTCGTCGGGTCGCGCCGTCACTAACTCTTGCCACGACTTCGACAGCGACTGAAAGGCCGCCTCCTGCCATGGCTGATCCGCGAGAACGAGCTGGCCAATCGCCTCCAGAATCAACCGCTCGGCTAGGTCGCGCGGTAGTTGGGTGCGACACCCGCAGATTCCGTCGCGTGCGCCGGGGCAAAGGAGGTACTTACCCCGCGAACCACTCACATAGAGTCTGCTACCACAGCCGCCACACTGGACGAGGCCCGACAACAAGTGTTGGCGACCGTTTCCCTTGGGAGAACCAGACAGCCGCCCGCCGCTCGAGCGGAACCTGCCGCAGGTTTGGTCATTCTGGTCGAGGTGCCGTTGGGCCTCTGCGTAGGTCTCGTCTTCGATGATGCGCAACTCCGGGAACTCGCGCAACCACGGCAGTGTTTCTTCGTCGGACCGCTGCTCCTGACTGACTTGGCCGGTTAGGGGATTGCGGCTGTTCTTGAGTAAACCCCACGACCACTGCCCGATGTACTTGGGTGACCTCAGCACCCTTACCACGAGACTGCGATGCCACTTCGTTGTGGTCGAACGGTGATCCTTAGGGATTTTCCGTTGATTCAGCTCGCGGACGATCCAATTCAGAGGTTGCCGATCGACAACGAACCACTCGAAGATGCGGCGCACCCATTCTGCCTGGTCTGGATCGATGGCATAGATCATTCGCGGTTTGGCATTTCTGCCCCGGCCAATGACTTCGCCACCCGGCGATGGGACCGAGGT
>JAYUFF010000923.1:0-3712 GCA_043738825.1 Schlesneria sp. | reverse complement strand
TCATGACCGCCGAAGCCGTTCTGGACAAAGATCAGTCTGCCGAAAAGACCGCCGCCAAGGGCCTCAAGGGGGTTGTCGCCGCCGATACCACGATCTGCGATGTCGATGGCGATCTCGGGAAACTGATCTATCGCGGCTACAACATTCACGAGTTGGCCAAGCTCTCCACCTTTGAAGAAACCTCTTACTTGCTGTTCCAGGGCGAACTGCCCAACAAAGCGCAGTTGGCCGACTTCAACAAGCTGCTCGTCCACCATCGCGAAGTCGAACCGCCCGTCCTCGATTTTCTGAGGTCGCTGCCGCGCAACACGCCGCCGATGACGGCGCTGCGTTCGGCGGTCTCGATGTCGGGTGCATACGATCAACTCGCCGAAGACGATTCTCCCGCCGCCAACTTCGAGAAGTCGATCCGTCTCACCGCCGAGATGACCACGATCGTCGCGGCCATTCGCCGGCTGTCCGACGGGCTGGATCCGGTTGCTCCGCGAGCGGACCTCAGTCACGCCGGCAACTTCATGTACATGCTCAACGGCAAGGCTCCGTCGGCCGATGCCGAGAAGGCGATGGATTTGATTCTGATCCTGCACGCCGAGCACGGTCTGAACGCCAGCACGTTCGCCGCGCGCGTCATCGCCGCCACGCTGACCGATATTTACTCGTCAGTGACCGGCGCGATCGGTGCGCTCAAGGGGCCGCTGCACGGCGGAGCCAACACCGAAGTGCTGAAGACGCTGATGGAGATCGACAGCGTTGAGAACGTCGTGCCGTGGGTCGAGGCCGTTCGCGCCAAGAAGGGCAAGTTCATGGGCTTCGGCCATGCGGTCTACAAGGTCGAAGATCCGCGAGCCATCCATCTGAAAGACCTCTCGCGCCGGCTCGCGATCGAGACCGGCGACCCCAAGCTGTACGACATCTCAATCGCGATGGAGCAAGCCGTGTTCGCCGCGATCAAGAAAAACTGCAACGTCGATTTCTTCTCGGCCAGTTTGCAGCACTACATGGGAATTCCGGGCGACATGTTCACCTGCATCTTCGCCGCGAGTCGCATCGTCGGCTGGTGTGCCCACGTGCTCGAACAGCTCCGCGACAACAAGATCATCCGCCCGTCCTCGAACTACATCGGCCCGGCCGAACGCCACTATGCCCCGATGCCGGTGCGAGCGTAGTGGTCGAACAACTTTGATTTGCCGGGTTCGTTTCACGAGTTCGCATTGTCTGGTTGACCCGCGCGCAGTTCGCGCCGGTGCCTGCTCGCTCGCCCCCGACTCGCGTGACCGCAGAGATTGGTTGCAGCCTTCGGCCTCAACCAACGGCAGATCGATTTCGCCGAAATCGGTCACGGGCTTCAGAGAATTCCGTCCACCCCGAAATGTGCGCGAGCCGACAAGAACTGGACGCCTCGGAGTACGACGAATCGCACTTGCTCCACCAGAAGGCAGCGGCGTGAGAGGGCTGATTCCGATAATTCCGGACTCGCCTGCGTGATATCCCGCCCGCTGGGCCGCCTGCTGGGATAGAACCGTGAGCAGGATCGACATCCGCACCCGAGCGTTGGCGTCGGGGCGAATCGCTCATTGGTCACCTTCCGATCGGTCGGTTGACGAAGGAACGTGGGGTCGGTTTGCAACCTGCCCGTGTCACGGGGAAACCGGGAAAGGGCCGGTTACAAGGCGATCGGCAGGAAATGTTCTACCCACCCACACTAACCCGAAGCGTGAGCGAGGGACTGCGGGCCGATTCCCTCGCTCACGCTTCGGGTTAGTGTTTCCGAGTCAGTTAATTTCCGCCGTTCGCTCAAACCGACTCCACGGCTTTTACAACGAGCTGCTTTCACCGCGAGGCCCGCATGCCATTTTTAGTTCTCATCTTTGTGGCGGCTGTCGTCTGGTTCCTCGTGTCACCGTTCATCGTCTTCGGGCTGTGGAACCGGCTGAACGAGTTGGAGTCGAGCGTCAAGCGGTTGCAGTCGCTCGGCAAGTCGCGTCCCGAGCCGACTCACGATCGGCTCGCCGTCCCGTCAGAGACTTCTGCCGTGCCGGTCGTCGCACCGCTGTCGATTCCCGTTCCGCATCAGACACATCCCACAAGCGCCGCATCGGTGGCCGTCACTTCACCGCATGAGGCACCCCGACTTCGTGACGAGATTCCACTGACAGAACTGCTCGCCCCGAGGCCAATTCGACCGGGTGCCACTCTCGATAAAATTCGTGCGGGTGCCACTGGCGAGGGGCTTCACTCGCCAGTGCTTCACGAAGACACCGGCGGCTCAAAGCTGTTGCCAGTGACAACCGAGAAGGCCGCTTCCGCGAGTGTCGCACGTTTACACGAAGACCGGACGGGCAAGAGTGCCCATCCTCCGGTCGCTGCGAAAGCAGCCGTCACCGGCGACGAGCCGTCAACGTTGGAAGAGATCCTCGCCGGGAAGTGGCTCACGTGGGTCGGTGCGTTGGCGGTCATCATCGGGGCGGGGTTCGGCTTCAAGTACGCGGTCGATAACGGCTATCTCGATCCGACGCGGCGAGTGATCCTCGGCCTAGTCGTCGGCCTGCTGAGCTTTGGCGGCGGGGCGTATGCGATGCGGCGCGATTACCGCTTCCTCGGGCAGGGTCTGACCGGCGCGGCGATGGGCATTCTCTACATGTCGTGCTTCGCGGCGCATGTGTGGCACGGACTGATCCCGTATGAAGTCGCGCTGCTCGGGATGGCGCTGACGACGGCGGGCGGCCTCGCGTTCGCCTCGCGCTTCGAGTCTCAGCCGACGGCGTTTCTCGGACTGCTCGGCGGATTCCTCACACCCGCGATGCTGCACGGTGCGACCGATCAGTTCTGGGTGCTGTTCCCGTACGTGCTGCTGCTCGACGCGGGAGTCCTCTACGTCTCGACGCAGCGCCGCTGGCTCGGCCTGCAAAACCTCGCGTTTGTCGGAACGTGCCTGACGTGGTGGACGTGGTATGTCTGGTTCTACGACCTCTCGAAACTGGTGCCGACGATTGCGTTCCTGTCCGCGTTCTTCGTGCTGTTCGCGCTGATCGGCGTGATGCAGAACATCGTCCGCCAGCAGAAGGCCGTCGCGGGAGACTTCTTCCTGATTTTGGTCGCTCCCGTCGCCTACTTCGGCGCGGTATACGGTTTGACGCACATCGTCTTTGAGAATTGGCAGGGTCTGTTCGCGCTCGGCATGATGGTGATCTACGGCTATCTCGCCATCCTCAATGCGCAGATCAACCCGCAGGGAAAACCGGTGGCAGCCGCGCTGGCGGGACTGGCGGGAACGTTCCTGATCATCGCGGCTCCGATTCAATTCACGGGGCACTGGGTCACGGTCGCGTGGATTGCCGAGAGCGTGCTGCTGGTCGAGATCGGCCTGCGATTCAAAGAGAAGACGCTGACCCTCACCGGCGTGACGCTCCTCGCGAAGGTTCAGATCATCCTGCTGATCTACGCCCTCGGCACGTTCGCCGATCCGGTTGGTTTTCAGACCGCCTTCGTGAGGAAGCAACTTCATCTGATTGGCGGCCCAAGCGCGCTGGAGACTTCCTGGACGAACATCTTCAACGGACGATCGTTCAGCTATCTGGTTGATGTCCTTGGGTTGGGGTGGCTCGCATGGCAGTGCCGTCGCCGCGCGAAGTCGGGTCAGTCCGATGACCTGTTCGGCATGAAGAGCCGCGATCTCGAACTGTGGCTGGCGGCGGGAGTCCCCCTGATCGCG
>JAYUFF010000922.1:0-3720 GCA_043738825.1 Schlesneria sp. | reverse complement strand
GAAACGGAAAGCCACCCCTTCCACACCCGAAATCTGATGCTTAGGGCTGCTCCGGTTAAGGCCTGACCCGGTTCACACGACCCCGCCGCAGAAGGGGCAGCTTTTCGTCCCCAGAGCAAGTCGCGGCAAGTATGAGTTGCGACCCTCAGAAGTCAAGGCAGCGACGGCCCACAGAAGTCTCGTCCGATGAAGGCCAGCAGCGCCATTGACTTCGCAGACAACGCGTCTTAGCCTCTCGATCATCTCAGTCGTCCTGTCTTTCATTTTGGAAGAAAGCTGATTCGCCAATGGCTCGCACGCCTCAAGACATCACCGACGCGGAACTCGCGGTTTTGAATCTGCTCTGGGAGCAGGGCCGCTGTACCGTGCGTTACCTGACCGACACGATCTATCCCGGTGGTTCGGGCGCACACTACGCCACCGTTCAAAAGCTACTGGAACGTCTGGAAAACAAGAAGTTCGTCAAGCGAGACCGCAAGCCGTGGCCGCACCAGTTCGAGTCGCGAGTCAACCGCGAGGAACTGATTGGCCGTCGTTTGCAAGCCACGGCCGACAAGCTGTGTGAGGGTTCGCTGGCTCCGCTGCTGACACATCTCGTCAAAGTGCAGCTCAATCCCGACGAGCGCAGTTCGCTGCGCGGGTTGCTCGATCAACTCGACCGGGAAGTCAAATAGCCCACAGAATTCAAACGTGGCGTGCGGGGGTGCCGCTGCCTGGAAATGTGTTCGATCGAGGTCGGTTCGATTCGTCTCGGAGGGGCCGTGCATCCTCTTGTCGAAGTCGCCCTAGTCAATGCCGTGATGGCAACGGTCCTTGCACTGCTGGCCGCAGTCGTGGGCTGGTGTTTTCGTCGTCCGGCACTGACTCATGTGCTGTGGCTGCTGGTTTTGGTGAAGCTCATCACGCCCCCGGTCTGGCGCGTGCCAATGCTGGAACGTGACTGGGTGTCTCGCCCTGTTGCCGCATTCAGTGTGATGCTCGATCTGAGCCTGACCGATCCCCCCTCGTTGCCGGAGATGTCCACGGAGCCCAGCGATCCCACGGAGCCTCAAACTTCCACCGTTCGAGTCCGCCCGAGAGCACTGCCTGTGGCTCATACCAAGACGCTGAAGTGGCCTCGTTCTTGGATGTTGTTCGCGTGGACGTGGCTGCGAACGGAGAACGGCCAGCGGATCGTGACGACCGGTTTGCTCGTGGCTTGGGGGCTGGGAGCCGTCGTGTGGTTCGTCATTCAGAGTTGGCGTTGCCTGCTATTTCAGAAGGCGATGCGGCACGGGCGAGCGGCACCGCGCGAAGTCCAAGAGCAACTGGCGCGGTTGGCCGCGCGCAGTGGTTGTTCGCAGGCTCCACAGGTCTGGCTGATGCCGGGAGCGTTGTCCCCAATGTTGTGGTCGATGGGCCGTTCGACTCGGCTGATCTTTCCCGCAGCGTTGCTCGACCGGTTGGATGTTGTTTCGCGCGAGACGCTGCTCGCGCATGAGTTGGCTCATTACCAGCGCGGCGATCACTGGGTGCGATTCGTTTCACTGCTGGCCACGGGATTGTTCTGGTGGCATCCGGTGGCGTGGTGGGCGAGACACATGATTGAGGCGTCTGAAGAGGAGTGCTGCGATGCCTGGGTGGTCACTCGCGGCGCAGCGGCACCACGCCGGTATGCCGAAGCGATTTTGGAGACCGTCGATTTCATGTCTGAGCGGCATTGTCGAGTCCCTCCACTGGGCACGGGCCTGGGTCAGTTGCCGTTTCTCCGCCAGAGGCTGATCTGGATCATGCGCGGTCCGCGCCGACAGGACTTCAGCCGCGTGGGACGAGTTCTCTGCGTCATACTTGCCGTCAGCCTGCCGTTTCAGCCGACATGGCTTGCCGCTCGTCCAGCCGTTTCAGCCTCGGCCACAGCGGTTCCCGATCCTCGGTTTGAAGGAGGAACAATTTTAGAACAGCCGGCAACGACCGCGGGTTCGCCGGAGTTGCCCGATACTCACAACTTGGCTGTGATTCAAACTGGCAGCGTGCCGCTGCTCGGTCCTGCCGGTGAGATCGCCATCGCATCGGGCGACCAACGGTTCGTGGTGTTCATTGGCGCGGCTCGGCAATGGCTGGTCGATCGGACTCTGGAGCGAGCGGTCGATCTGTCGCCTTATCGGATCCGCACGGCAACCTTCGCCGCCGATGGTCTCGCGTTTGTGACAGGGGGACTCGATGGAGTTGTCCGGCGGTGGGATGCCGAGACTTTCACCGACAGCAGCGTGTACCAAGGCTCGCCCGTCCCGATCAACTCCGTGGCCATCTCTCCCGATTCATCATGGATCGCCAGCGGCAGTCGTGACGGAGTTGTGAGGCTGTGGCAGATGGGAGCCACACCCCTCGCCAGAGAACTTCCGCGCGAGGCTGGACCGGTGAGTTGCGTGCGGTTCTCGGCGGACGGACACAGCCTGGCGGTGACTGTGGGCGACTCGGCAGCAACGACGGGCGGGCGAATCGTGATTTGGAACACCAGCGATTGGACCGAGCGCACCTCAATGAACTGGAACCAACCGACCTCGACAGTGGCATTTGGTCGCGATGGTCGTTCGCTCTTCAGTGGCGACTGGCAGGGACGAGTCGCCCGGTGGAACGCCGAGACTGGCGAGTTGCTCGGTTTCGTGGAAGGGCAGCAGGCCGTGATTGCCGCCTCCGAAATCTCACCCGAGACCTCTCGACTGGCAGACATCGCGGTGCCCGATCTGCCGCTCAAGTTCCTCGTCGGTGATGCCGTTCAGGATGAAAATGTGAAGTCACTTTGGGATCAGTTGACGAAGCGCGCGTCGGTCTTCAAGAGATCTTTCAAACCGTCGAAGGATTCA
Organism: Schlesneria sp.; assembly: GCA_043738825.1. Taxonomy (GTDB): domain Bacteria; phylum Planctomycetota; class Planctomycetia; order Planctomycetales; family Planctomycetaceae; genus Schlesneria. Next base: position 877 of record JAYUFF010000922.1, on the reverse strand, counting down.
ATTCCGCTGCCGTGATCGCCGCGAGGCAGGTTTGTAACCTGCCAAAGACGCATTGATGAAGGACTGAGGGAGTGTTGGTTTGCGTGGCAACTTGTCGTGCGGCTGCACGTTGCAGCCGATTTGCCGTGTGAGTGCCATGTGTACCAAATGTGTGTTACGTTGCCAATTCCGCCCCCAATTTGCCCCCACTTCTTGGGGTACGGCATCGTCTCGTGACGGCGTTTTCTGCCGAGTTTGTCTGCGTGAAACCCCCCGTGTCGCGGCAAGCGGCGCGGGCGTTTTTTTGACAACCCGGACTGGTGGGGGCCAGTCCGGGTCTGTACCTCTTGTCAGATGGTCAACCGTCGCTGGCCGGTTGCAGGGCGTGGAGGTAGTCGATGGCTTTGGTGGCATGAGAAGCGGCGGTGAAGATGGCGCGTTTGTCGTTTTTCAGGACCGTCAGCCACGAGTCGATGTAGCTGGCGTGGTCGTCGCGGACTTCGGGGGTGATTTGGAGGTCGGCACACAAGAACGCCGAGCCGAGTTCGGCGACGAGTTCTTCCATCGCGTAGCCTTCATCGCCCCAACTCTTGCGGCCGAGGTCTCGGTCGAGCCGTGACGGGTGGCGCGTCCAGTGTGTCAATTCGTGGGCGAGTGTCGCCGCGTGCGATTCGGCATCTCGGAAGGTCACGAACGGCGGCATCTGCACGTAGTCGGTGCCGATGGCGTAGTAGGCTCGACTCCCTCCGTGGCGGATGTCGGCGTGCGTGTTCGCGAAGAACTGTTCCGCCTGTTCGATGTGGGCCAGTGTCTCGCGTGGCGGGTCGGCCAGCCCGGCTGTTGGAACGACAGTGGAGAAGTGGGACGGCAGGCCCTCACACTGCTCGGCATTGAAGAC
>JAYUFF010000921.1:0-3720 GCA_043738825.1 Schlesneria sp. | reverse complement strand
TTTCGCTGCTGGTGTCGCATGACAACGTGCTGTGCCTCGCGCATGACGACCAGTTCGTCTACTCGGGCCATCCGTGGGGAGTGGCCGTTTATTCGCATGCCGGTCAGGCCGTGACTCAGATCGCGCTGGAGGAGGCGGCCCGCGCGATGGTCATTCATGGTGGGCACGTCTGGGTCGGGACTCCGAAGGGACTGTTCCGAGTCACGTCCAAGCAATGGACTGTCGCTCATCAATCGTTGCTCGACGACGTGCGTTCCAATCCAGCGGGCCTTCCGGAGTACAAGAGCGGCGTGAACACGTTCGCCACGGATGGTGACTTGTTGTGGCTGGGGCTATCTCGCAATGTCCAAGTGCTGAATACGAAGACGCTCGAACTGCGAGCCTACTCGCAGGAGGAATTGAAGCTCGAGCACCCCGGCGACGTGAGCCGTATCTTTGTCGATGGCCGATACGTCTGGGCCGTCGGCGAATTCGGCACGCGGCGCTGGGATCGAACGACCGATGAATGGTCGGCGGTCGAGTCGGCCGGTCCTCGCGATCCCACGCGGGTCATCGCCATCGTCGATGGGACCGTGTTTGGTGACGCGTACACTGATGACCGACTGCGACATCGACTGTGTACGATCGACCGTGAGACTCTGGCGGTCACACCGATTCCCGTCGTCACGCAGCCGGGTCGAGAATTGGTGAACCAACCGTTCCGATACCTCGGCAAGTCGCGCGGAGCGGTCCCGTCGGCGGAGCGGCGGGACAACCGTAGACCCGTCGCTCCGCCGACGGGAGTCATCGCGCCGTCCTTGGCCATCAAGGATTCCGGTGAACAGCACGCACGTCCGGATTGGGACGGCAAGCACCTCTTCACGGGTGAGTCCACCACCTACTACCTCGACGAACAGTCACAGAAGCTCAAGCCGCTTCCCGAGTCGGTCTTCGACAAACTGCACGAATGGCTGCACGAACGCGAAACGAAGAGATCGTCGGCCGACCGCCGCTTGAAGACCGTGTTGAGAATGCTCGATCAGCGCGACGAATTCGTCGCCCGCGTCGGCACTCCGCAGGTCTACGACTGGACCGAGATCTCTCTTCCCAACGGAACGCTGGTTGTCGGACACCGGCTGGGCCGCACACGCTACGAGTACCCGCACGAGGACTGGCCGAACTGGTCCGACTCGTTGCAAGACCTGGATGATGCGGACGGGGGATTGTTCTTCATCGCCCACGGGGACAAGCCGGACTTGGGCACGGTTCCAGTCGAGGCTACTGTGCCGCAGAAGCCCCTCACCCTCACCCTCTCCCCGCAAAGCCGGGGCGAGGGGACAAGAGTGCTGGCCCGAGTTACGTCTCCGCTGCGGGCGGATCGCGTGTTTGGCCTCGTCGCTGGCGACGATCACGACTGGCTCTGCACCGATCGCGGTCTGGTGGTCCTCAATCGTGAAGGACGAGTGGTCGATCGGTTCTCGCGCTGGGAGGGGCTGTGTGCGAACCGCGTTCTCGGCGGTGCGACGTTCGGCGGGCGGTGTTACTTTGCAACGGGATGGGGCGACTCGGAAGGAGGACTGGCGGTGTTTGATCCGTTCACCTCGACCTTCACGTCATTCCATGAGGACGATGGCTTGAGTACCGACAAGCTGCATTCGGTCGCCGTGAACGACGATCGTCTGACGTTGACGTTTTCCCTTGATCGCCAGCTATCACATGACGGACCGATCTGGCGACAATTCCCACCGGGGACGTTTGATCCGCGGGCGAACACCTTCACGGCGGGAGGCAATCCTCAGAGGATCGACATCAACCGAGGCACGTACGGTCCGCCTCGCGGAAAGGTGATGTCGTCCCTGGGCGGGTCCGTCCTGCATCAACAGGCTCAGCGTGGCAAGACGTTTGTGTGTGGGACTCGCGGGCTGGCGATTGTTGACGACGGAGCGATTCGCGATGGCCAGCTCCCTGAGTTGGTCGTGCCTCCACTGGGAGCCAAGCTCATGCCGTCCGTCGCCTCGCAGCAGTTGGCCGATGCGGTGTCTCGCAAACCAGCGGTGGGGGATGCCAGGGAACTCAAGTTCGCGTTGCAGGATGAAAACCCGCTCTATCGAGCCAACGCGATTGCAAAACTGTACGGAAAGCAGAACCTGTCCGCACACGAGTACGTGCCGTTGCTCGTCGGTTCGTTGAACGACCGTAATCGCCGACTCCGTTGCACGGCTCTCATCGTGCTGATGACGTTCAAGGATGACGATCTCGTCGTGCCGCTGTTGAAGGAGCGACTGAAGGACACCGACCGTGGCATTCGTTGCGTCGCGATGCTCGAACTGACGCGACGCGGCACCGTTCCCAAACTGCCGTTGCTCCAAGAGTTCTTCCGCCGGGAGGATCACGGCAACTTCCCGTTCGGTGCCGAGTCGTCCGTTGGAGTGAGGGCCAGCTTCCACGAGATGCACGCCGCGCTGGCCCCGCATGCGACGAGGGAGATCTTTCAACTGCTGCTTCACAAACCGCCGCGCGTGATCGACTACAACCATGAGTTGCAGGTGTTCCCTCAACTCGGCCGGTCCCTCTTGAAGAACCCCGATGCCGTGGAGAGTCTGCTCAAAGTGCGAGCCGACGAAGGTCGGTACGACGAACAGGTCGAGTTCGTTCGCGACATCTTCAAATTCGCGGGCAAGAAACTCCTCCCCACATTGCACACGGCCCTGCTCAGTGAAGACCGCGTGATCCGCTCCAACGCGGCACGAGGCTGCGGAGCCATCGGCGATCCGTCGTCGATCGAGCCGCTCATCAAGGCCCTCAATCTGGAGAGCGGTCTGTCGCGAGCCTCGATCATCTGGGCGCTGGGCGAACTGAAGGCGAAAGCCGCGCTGCCGGTGATGGCTCGGATGTATGTCGATGCTCGCAACGACGAGGATCGTCGCGGAAGTTCCGGTTCCGGTGCGGGCTTCCGGGCGAGTCAGTCCGGTGCGGTGATGGCCGCTCAATTCGAGGTGCTGAAGAGCCTCGATGCGATCGGTGCCGACTGGAACGAACTCAAGTCCACGGCCTTCGCCGCGCCCGTCGATCCGCGCCATCAGGAGGAACTCTTCGAGCCGCGTCACGTCCTCGAAGCCGTCGCCAAAATCGGCGCAGCCGAGTCGCAAGCCTTCTATCGCACGCTGGCCGCCGAGTCAGACAACGAGTTTCGCAAGGAGGCGGCCATTCAACTGGCGGAGGCGGGTCCGAAGGATCGAAAGCTCAACATCCCCGTCCTGAAGAGCCTGCTCACAGGAGACTCCGCGAACGTCCGAGTTGCCGCCGCCGTGAGCCTGCTGATGCTCGGACAGAACGACGGTCGGCAACCGATCCTCGATGCGCTCAAGTCCGATGGATGGGGACAAGCGTTACAGCAACTCGAACGACTCGGCCCCGGCCAATGCGCGTTCGCACAAAAGGAAATCAAAGTCATCGCGAACGATCCGACCAAGGCGGAGGAGATTCGCGACAAGGCGAACAGTCTGTTGAGGACGCAGTCCCGCTGATCGGCCGCGCGGTGTCGTGGCCGACGCTGCCAGCATCGGTGCGGATGCTGGCAGCATCCGCCACGATGAGGCGTCGTCAATTGGAGCATCGCGCGGCTGCGGCTACACTCGCCGCGAATCGTTCGCGAACCGAACTGCGGCGAGTGCCAAATCCTGACCTCCGAAAGCCGATGCATGTCTGACGCAGCGCTCCTCGAAATCGACAACCTCAAGA
>JAYUFF010000920.1:0-3740 GCA_043738825.1 Schlesneria sp. | reverse complement strand
ATGCCACGTCGCCACCAACACGGTGACGAACCTGCCGACCGGCAGCAGCGAGACGAATCGTCGATTGACCTGTCGCAGAATGTCTTCCGGAGCGTGGCTGTGGTCCGCTGCGCACAGCAGCAGCGCCTTCAAGAGCGCTGCGGCCATCGCCGCCGGGACGCCGTGCCCCGCGACATCCGCCACGACCAGCAGCCAAAAACCATCCGTCAAGGGAATGAAGTCGTAGTAGTCGCCACCCACATCGTCTGCCGGTAGATAGGCGTGGCAAACGGCCAGCCCGGAAATGCGGACCTCGTTGGGAAGCAGATGCTCCTGGATCACTCGGGCAGATTCCATCACTTGGCGACGCTGGTTCTCGGCCGCGTCCAGTGCCCGGCTCATCAAGTTGACGGACGTGGCCAGCTCCCTCATTTCGCGAGTGTTAGAGGTTTCCACTTGCCCGCCAAACTGGCCGCGCGCGATCACATCGACGGTGTGCGCCATGCGGCGCAGTGGTCGGCTCACCACGCGAAAGACGACCACGTTCACAATCGCCGCCGCGACGACGCCCAGAATGGCGAGCATCCCGAGCTGCAGGGTCAGTTTTTGGCGAACCATGCTTTGGAGGTGGTCGGCGTCTTCGGACACAATGACACCAATCCCACGGTCCTCAACGCCATCGAAAACGACCAGTTGTCCCTCCAGCAGCAGGCTCGACTGAGCCGCGTGGAACGCCTGTGTCAGGGCGGCGGCGGACTGCGCTGCCGCCTGACCGAACACGCCGGAGTGAATCGTCTGCGAACCACGGGTTACCACGATCCGATGGTTCGCCGAGCGAACGGCTTCCATCTTCAAACAGACTTCGCTGACGAAGGACTGCGTCGCGTCTGTCGAATGTCCGTCGAGATGGACGACGGCCTCGTGAATGGCGATTGCCTCTTCGCGCAAACTGGCTCGCGCATCACTCAACGCTTCCGTCATTTCGCGGCGATACTCCCACATCAGCAGAATCGCCAAGGCGACACCCAAGGGGACGTTCACCGCCCAGAGCAACCGGACACTGATCGGCGGCGACCGGTCCCAACTCGACAAAAGGAACGACCAAAATCCGTGACGTTCGACGGTTGATACTTCTTGTTGAGGCATGGTCATCCGGCGATTCATCGACTCAGGAAACAACTGTGGTCGCTTTGATATAACCGCATCCCGCCGCGCGGAGTCTGGCTCGGTTGGATGGCCGTGGCCGGAGCAGCTTTGGGTGACGACACGGAATACTTGATCGACACCGCAGACCGAGGCATCTCCAAGACGCTCCGGCCAATGCCACACGGCCCTTCCGAGATCAGCAATCGTCATTCGGAAATAACGGCCTTCGGTTCGGATCATCGCACGTTGCGTCAATCAGCATCGCGATTTCCTGAATGGCGGCTGCGGCGTCGATGCCGGAGGCGTTGAGTTCGAGTGCCGTGCCTTGAACGGCACCCAGCACGAGGATGCTGAGAATGCTTCTCGAATCGGCCAAGATCGCACCGCTGCGGATCGTCAGCGTGGCATGGAATTGCAGAGCGGCTTGCGCAATTTGCTGTGCCACCCTCATGTGCAGCCCCAACGGACCTCTGACGATCACGGTTCTTTGCTGGTCATTCGTAATGTGCATAATTGCTTTTCCGAATTGGCTGAAGGAAACGCGAAGAGAGCCTTGTAACAGAAAGGAACTGCGTTTCACCAAATCTGAATGCTGTATTCTCGTCAAGGTTGTCGAAGTCGGCGGCTGTGGTTTGCGCGACACCGATCATAAGGCGAGCGGCAAGAAAAAACTTACCCATAGAAGCCTGACGCGCAAGCGAAGGTTCAAGGGCCAACCATCCTTCGCTTGCGCGTCAGGCTTCTATGGATAGTAGGACAAGACTTGCCGGTCACCTGATGGATCCTCGCCACAATCGCGGTCATCATTCGATCGCGACCACGCTTTTCACGACGGACACAATCTGGTCGTGCAGGCGACCGTTGGTGACGATCACTCCGCGATTTTGAGTCAGCTTCTGGCCGCGCGTGAAGTCGAGCGGATTGCCTACCATGTCGGTGACTCGCCCGCCCGCCTCCTCAACGACAATGACTCCGCCCGCGTGGTCCCAGATTCTTTCAAAGTACCCGGCTCGCGTGGGAAGACGCAGATAGGCATCGACGCGGCCCTGAGCGACGGTCGCATACTTGGCCTGACTGTCCATCCGAATCGCGGGCTCGGTCATCCCGAGTTGCTTCGCGATCTTGATCGAATCATCGTGGGCACTGTGGGCCGCTTCGACCGATTCGCAGAACCGCGCGAGCTTGGGGTCGGTGGTCTCGGAGACGCGGATCGGCCACGGTGCGGCATCGCCCTCCAGCGGCAGCATGAACGCCCCCTGACCTCGCACCGCATAACAGAGAACATCGAGCGGAGCGTCACCGCGCGACGAGACCGGCAGGTTCGGACAACCGAGCACACCCACTTCGATTCGACCCTCCACGATCAGGGCCAGCGAAACCGCGTACTGTCCCTTTCGCAGAAAGCCCTTCGTGCCGTCGATCGGATCGAGCGTCCAGAATCGGGGTGAGTAACTCAGCGCGTCGCCGCGATCGATCCACTGGCAGATCTGTTCGGCAGTCGCCTCGATCCCCAGCCGCTGGACCTCGTGACAGATGCCGGCAAGGAAGGCCGCGTTCTCGGGGAGACGCAACGCGGCGGAGTCCTCTTCGGCGATGATCGGGTCGTTGGGAAACGCATCGCCGAGGACTCGGCACACGACCGCCTGGCTGCCAAAATCGGCGACCGTTACCGGACTGTTGTCCTTCTTGTCGAGCACCTCGGGAGTAATGGTCGCCTGCACGGCGCGGCACAATCGCGTCGCGGCGCGCACGGCGAACAACGCGGTTTGAAGTTCGATGGCATAGTCGGGCATGAACGAGAGGGCCTGGGGTTGAGGGTTGAAGGTCGAGGGCTGAGAGTCAGAGGGTTGAGGGTCAGAGAACAGCATCTTTTCTGACACTCAACCTTCAACCATCAACCATCAACCTCCCAGCGGTTCATCGGGCGGCGGAGCGAGTGCCTTTTCGAGTTCCGCCAACAGCAACTCGGCCTTGAACGGCTTGTAGAGCGCCAACTTGAAACCCATCTGTCGGGCATTGACCATGCGATGAGCACCGTCGTAGCCGAAGCCCTTCATGATGACGACTGGCAGCAGGGGGTGAATGTCGCGAATCTGAGTCAGCGCCGAGATGAGATGCAGGTCGGTCATCTCGGCATCGAACAGGACGACATCGTAGTGGAAGCTGCGGATCATCGAGAGCGCGTTGTCTCCGGTGTTCGTCGCTTCGACCTCGCAGCCGTAACGACCGAGCAGTTCATGCGCGGCCTGACACACCGACTCTTCGGCATCGGCCACGAGGACGCGCTTCTGTTTGAGCTTCGGCCGCGGCGTCACCTGAGGCATCGCCGGTGTGGCGGAACTCGGGGCGACCTTCTCGCCAATGCCGTGGATCAGTTGCCGGATCGCCCGCGTTTGCTTGAGCATGCGCTGCAACCGGCCCGCCGCTTCCGGGTCGAAGCCGACGTACTTGTTTTGGAGCCACGCGATGTCGCTCAGAATTTCATCGACCGGCTTGGCGGCATCGCGCAGCAACACGGTCGAGCTTTCCGAGGCCGTCGTCACCCGCTCGAAGACCAGCAGTTCGAGCGTGTTGAGCGCCACCGCCAGATCGCGACAGAACAGTTCGAGGAATTG
>JAYUFF010000919.1:0-3743 GCA_043738825.1 Schlesneria sp. | reverse complement strand
GGTCGCCAGACCGTGGGTTTCACAGGGAAAAACACCCACTCTCTGGCGAGAGTGGCTACCGCAGAAATGTCTCATTCTGGGCCGCGTGAGGTATAACTCTTGCCGCTCGCCTAACAGCTTGTTGAAAAACGTAGCTTGGACGCCTCGTCCGAGCGAATTCTGCTTGAAAAATGACGGACGGGGCGTCCAGCCTACGATTACTCAACAGGCTGCTAAGCGTCGTGCCTCGTGGTCACGCGACTTGCTGACGAACCGTGAATCATCCCGGTCTGACCCGAGTGCGAGGGCACCGTCCGCCATTTTTGAGGCTCTGTGACGTACAATGGGCGCGGTGCTGGCGTGTGCTTCCTTTTGACAAGCGGTCGGCACGCCGCGCACGATCACGGATTGCGAGTCAAGAAGGCAGGCTGTCGATGGACTCACGCTTCATCTGGCCGTTTGAACTCCTCGACAAACTGGGCGAGGGAGGCATGGGCGTGGTGTATCGCGCCCGGCACGTGGGCAATGATCGGCAGGTGGCCGTCAAACTGCTTCCGGACGATGTCGCCTCCAACGAAATACTGCTGGCGCGCTTCGAGCGCGAGTTGGAGGTGCTCAAGCAACTTCGTCATCCCAACATCGTTCACTGCTACGGCGGAACCTGCGAGAGCAAGCAGCGGTTCTACGCGATGGAGCTGATTGACGGGGGCACTCTGGCCGATGTGCTGAGACGCAGGGAGCGGTTGCCGTGGGAGACCGCCGTCGATTTCGCCCTGCAAATGTGTGCCGCGCTCCAGCATGCGCACGAACGCGGCATCATTCACCGGGACATCAAGCCCGGCAACTTTTTGCTGACGAAGTCGGGGCAGATCAAGTTGAGCGACTTTGGTCTGGCGGCGGTGGTCTCGGCCAGTCGGATTACGGCCGCCGGGAAGACGCTCGGTACCATTCAATACATGTCTCCCGAGCAGATTCGCGGCCAGCCGCCTCTGACCAACCGATCCGATCTGTACGCGCTGGGCTGTGTGATTCACGAGATGCTGACGGGCGATCCGCCGTACCTCGGCGACAGTACCGCAGAGGTGCTTCAGAAACATTTGAAGGGACAGATCCCCCACATCGCCGCCGAGATTCTGGACTGTCCGTTGGAATTGGATCAGTTGGTGTTTGAACTGTTGAGCAAGGAAGTCGAACGGCGTCCCGAGACGGCGGCGTTTGTCGGGTTGAGGCTCGATGGGATTCTTCAACCCGGTCGCCGAGCGGCTTCGGTCGATCCGGACCTGTTCACCGCCAAGACACCGCGCGCCCCGTTCATTGCCCCGTTGAAGGGGATTCAGAGCAGCAATCCCGAGGCCGACGTGGTGACTGTTCGGACTCCCCGGAATGTGTCACCTCCCGCCGCGTGGGTCGTCGCCGCGCTGTTGCTGGCGGTCTGCCTGAGCGTGTGGTCCGGGTGGCGAAGCACCGCCGCGCGGCTGCGGCATGCCGAGCAAATGTGGGTCGAATTGTTGGAGCAGTCGGATCATCCGACCCGACTGTTGGCGTTGAAGTCGCTGGGTCAATTTGGCCCGCTCAGCCCAGGCACAATCGAAAAGCTGCGTGTCGCGACGAAAGGTGAACGCGACGACATTCGCATCGCGACACTGGCCACCTTGGCGCAGCATGCGTCCGAATGTCGTTCGTTCCAGTTTGAGATCTTCAAGATTCAAAACACCGATGCCAACCCCGCAGTCCGCGCCCAGGCGAGTCGCACCTATGAAGCCATGCTGCAAACCGACAGTCCGTCAACGGGAGGTGCCGTCCTGTTCTGGGGCATGATCGTCGCCCTCGTCGGCAGTACGATCGCCGCCGGTGTGTGGCTCTGGCTGCGACTGCGGAAGTTTGCGTAGCGGGCCCTTTGAAGCGATACGCCGTCGCGGTCTGCTCACCGTCGATGGAGTTGAGCAAACGGAGACCGCTGCCCAGAATGTCCGAAGGTCGGACTCTCTCCTCTTTGACTCAGGACATTCTCATGCTGAGACCTCTTCGATGGGCTGCGGTCTGGTTGTTGTTGGTGACGGCCACGAGCCAGGCCGTCTCGGCGCAGGAGGCTCCGGTTCGCCGGAGTCGCAACGTGATCTACATCACGTGGGACGGCTTTCGCTGGCAGGAGTTCTTCGGCGGGGCACAGCAGCTTTACATCAGCAAGGACGCCGGGGTGGCCGATGTCGATGGCGTCAGGAAACGATTCTGGCGCGAGGACGACGTGGAGCGGCGCGAGGCGCTGTTGCCGTTCGTCTGGACGGTGCTCGCCAAGCAAGGGCAGATTTTTGGAGACGCCTCGAAAAACGCTCCGGCCAAAATCGCGAACACGATGAAGTTCTCGTACCCCGGCTACAGTGAGATGTTCGTCGGTTATCCCGACGACGAGCGCATCACGTCGAACAACAAGTTCCCGAACCCGAACGTCACGGTGCTGGAGTTCCTCAACCGGCGGCCGGGCTTCGAGGGAAAGGTCGCCGCCGTTGCGACGTGGGACGTGTTCCCTTCGATCATCAATCAGGAGCGCAGCGGCGTGTACGTCCACGCCGGCATCACGCCGATCCCCGGCAGTGACCTCACCCCGAATGAGCAGATGCTGAACGAGATGATCGAGGACACGGTTGTTCTGTGGCCGGGCAATCAGATCGACTCGATCACGTTTCAAGCGGCCACCGAATATCTGAAGCGGAAGAGGCCGCGCGTCTTCTTCATCGGCCTGGGCGAGACCGACGAATGGGGCCACGGCCGACGCTATGACCGCTACCTGCATGCCGCTCATCGAGCGGATGCGTTCCTGAAACGATTGTGGGATCTGCTCCAAACGATGCCCGAGTACAGGGACAACACGTCGATCGTCATCGGTCCCGATCATGGTCGAGGCGGCACGATCCGCGACTGGACCGATCACAACGCGAAAGTCGAGGGAGCCGAGTTCATCTGGTCGGCCGTGATCGGACCCGACACGCCGCCACTGGGCGTTCGCAGCGACATCGAGACCTCACTCAGCCAGATCGCCGCGACGCTGGCCACTCTCGTCGGCGAAGACTTCAACGCGGCCAGCCCCCAATCCGCCCAGCCGTTACCGGACGTGGTGAAGCGGGAGTAAGGCGAACGGCAAGAAAAGTCCTACTGAAGATCGAAGCCTGACGCGCCAGCGAAGGATGAGTCACCAAGCATGCTTCGCTGGCGCGTCAGGCTTCGATAGGTTAGTTTGTTTCGGCCGCTGGCCGCACTGTGGCAATCGACCTCACGGGGCGGGATGCAGCGTCCACTTCCGCAGCCTGACGAGTTTCGGGCCGTTCGTTTCATCGGGTTTCACCAGGAACAGTTCGATCTCCAGCGGCGCGGACTGCACGACCGATTCGGGGATCAGGCACGAGAAGCTGTGGTTGGTGGCGCGCAGGGTTTGGTACGAGTCGCGGATGACGCCTCCCGCAGCCAGCACGAGTTCCGGTGAGGACGTTGATGGTGAGTGTTGAACCACGAATCCCGCAACCAACAGCGTCGTGATCTTCTCGCCGTTCGAGGAATGCCCTGATGGCGAGACCATCGAGAGCGTTGCGCCGTCTGGCGAAGGCTCCTCAATCGTCGCGACCGCGCTGACCGCGCGCCCGTACCAGTCGGGACGACTGGCCGTGGATCGCGGCGGAAGTTCCCACGAACCGCTGCCGAACGACCTGACCCGCCGCTGAACGGCCGCTTCGAGTTGCGGAATCATTGGTTCGACGACGGTCATCCCGTTC
>JAYUFF010000918.1:0-3743 GCA_043738825.1 Schlesneria sp. | reverse complement strand
ACCGCAATGTGCGGGAAACGGCCTATCGCGAAGAGTCGTATCAGGTCGCACGACAGGTGATCGAAACGGCCGATCGCGAAGAGCAGTACACCATGATGCGGCCCGTCACCGAGACGCAGTATCGCGAGCACTGCTACACCGTGCAGAAGCCGGTCTGGGACGAATCGACTCGCGAAGTCCGCCGCTGCGTGCAACGACCGGTCACCGAAACGATTCAGCGGGAATGCCGCCGCACGGTCGTCCGCACGGTCAGTGTGACGATCAACCAAGAGCGGTGCTACACCGTCATGCGGCCGGTCACCACGTACCGCACTGTTCGCCAGGACTGCGGTCGCTGGACGTGGCAGCGCGCCTACAACCCGAGCTTCTGTTTCCCCGGTTGCGTTCGCGACGAGTGTGGCAACGCACAGCTCGCGATGGTGCCGCGCGGCTTCTACACCGTTCGTCCACAATGGTGTCCAAACATCGTGGAAAGCCAGGTCGCCTGTACGTCCTATCAGCCTCAGGTCTGCCGCCAGACCGTGCCGGTCACTGTCTGTCGTCAGGTTCCCGAAACCATCGTGACGATGGTTCCGGTACAGGTCTGTCGCATCGTCTCGGAGCAGGTTGTCGAGCAGATCCCGGTACGGACGTGTCGCATGGTGTCCGAACAGGTCACGCAACGCATCCCGTATCAGGTCTGTCGGCAGGTGGCCGAGCAATGCACTCGCCGTGTGCCGGTCCAGACTTGCCGAACCGTGATGGAAACCAAGACCTGCCGCATTCCGTACTCGGTCTGCCGACAGGAGCCTTTCACGGTGACGCATCGCGTGGCCAAATGCGTGGCTCGCGAAGAGCAGGTTCCCTGCACCCGCATGGTGACGAGGTGCGTGCCGCGCGTCGAAACGTATGAAGTCTGCAAGCTGGTTCCGCAGACGGTTTGTCCCGCCTCGCCGTGTTCGGCGGGATGCTCGACGGGCGGCTGTGCGAGTGGAGGCTGTGCTTCGGGAAATTGCGGAGTCCCTCAAATGGCTCCGCCCGCCGGTGTGTCACCCACTCCGATTCCCGAGTCCTCCCCGCTGACCACCGCTCCGGTTCCGAATGGCCCGGCGACGTGATGGATTGAGTCTCTCACTGTCAGCACCAAGAACGGGACGCTTCCCTCGCGGAAGCGTCCCGTTTTGTTTTACCCACACCAACCCGAAGCGTGAGCGAGGGACTGCCGGCCGATTTCCTCGCTCACGCTTCGGGTTGGTGTGGGTTGAACAGTTTCTGCCATTCACCGTCACGGTGCCACGCGCCCATCGCGGATGCGGATCACGCAGTCGCCCGGATGGATGTGCTCCTGTTCGTGAGTCACGATGACGACCGTGGAGCCTTGTTCGCGGCTGAGGTCTCGCAGCGCGGACAGGATCGCCGCGCTGTTCTCACTGTCCAGCTCGCCCGTCGGTTCGTCGGCCAGCACGAGTTTGGGTCGCTTGAGCAGCGCGCGGGCGATCGCGACCCGCTGCTGCTCGCCACCCGAGAGTTGATTCGGCCGATGAGACCAGCGGTCGCCCAAGCCCAGCCGTTCGAGCAGTCTCATCGCCTCGGCCCGCTGCGCTGAAGAGACGCCTCGCGGCAAAAACGGAGCCAGCACGTTGTCGATGGCCGACAGGTTCGACAGCAAATTGAAACTCTGAAAGATGAACCCGGCCTCTTCACGGCGAAACTGATCCCGCTCGCGAGTCGTCATCGTGCCGAGTCGCCGACCGTTGACTTCGATCACCCCGCTCGAAGGTTCGTCCAGCGCACCGAGCAGGTACAGCAGCGTGCTCTTGCCACTCCCCGACGGACCGAGGATGAACGCAAACGAACCGGCCGGAATCTGGCAGGTCACACCGCGCAGTGCGTGAACCTCCAACGAGCCGCGTCGGTGGACCTTGGTCACATCTCGGACATCAATCATGATGGGAGGCTTTCTGTGGGCGATGCTTCAAGTTGCCTAGAACACTCCAAGCGTCAAATCCTCAATCCGAAACCAAACCCAAATCTCAACTGCTGCAATCCCTGACGGATCCGTCACTGCCGGACTTGAAGCCGTGGAGTTTCACGTTCGGCTCTTGTTTCGATGTTTGGATTTGAGAATTGGCGTTTCCCTGCCGAAGCTCATCGTGGTCGATTTCGTATCGACGATTATCATCCTGCCGCTCTGGTTCGTCGACCATTCGGATTCCAAGAAGAGAACGAATAATGTCTGCGCTGTTGATTCGTCGAGTTTTGTGGCTGGTGGTGTTGAGTGGCGTGTTATACGCGGGATCGCTGACGGGGACCGTTCGTTCGGATGACAGTGATTCCGAAAGCCCCAAGCCCGCGCCGGTTGAGACCGTGATTCCCGTGCCCGTGGAGGGTGAAGAAGAGGGAAACCCCGCGTTGCAGGCGGTGGGCGGTTTGGGTATCGGGCACATTCAAAGCACGCTGGGACTGATCGGTGTCACGGCGGATGCCTTCGCCAAGGAAGCCTACGATGCGAAGAAGGTCGAAGGCCTGATGGCCAGCACGATCAACGGCATTGAAGTGGTGAAGAGACTGCTCCGCAAACTTCAGGACACGAAACTTGCCGCCGCCGATGAAGATTTCATCGACCGCATGATCGGAGCCTACAACGCTCTGCAACGGGAAGCCAAAGCACTCTCCAACTTTGCCAAGTCGAGAAAGCCCGCCGACGCCGAGGCCTTTGCCAAAGCGCGAAAGCTGGCGATCGACAAGATCGACAATCTGACAGTGGACGATGAAGCCGCTGCCGTCGCCGAACCACCCGACGGCAATTGAGAGGCTCTCCGAACAGAAAAGTCTTGGCTGGGCAAGTCCAGTTCTCGGACAGCCTCTGAGTACGCTGTCGGTGTTCGCGCCGGCTCCAATCAGTCACACTCCACACCCCGGTTGCCGCCGAGCAGCCGGGGTGTCTTTCATGAGCCTCCGAGTGATACCTCACGCGACCGCTACAGAGACTCACTGGGTGCCGCGAGAAGTCGATTGCCAATGTCTGACGCTCCTCCTCAACCGCCGGCTGATACTCAAGCTCACCGCGAGGCCGCGCTCGAACCGCGCGAGAAAGTGAAGACGTTCCCGACTTCGCCCGGCGTCTACCTGATGAAGGACGACAAGGGGCGAGTGATCTACGTCGGCAAGGCGCTCAACCTGCGGAATCGGGCGTCGAGTTACTTCACCAAGCAGGCGGCCGACGATGTCCGGACGTTTCGACTGGTCCCCGAGATCAAGGACATCGACTTCATCGTCGCCGACAGTGAAGTCGATGCGCTGCTGCTCGAAGCGCGACTCATCAAGGACATTCAGCCGCCGTTCAACTCGAACCTCAAGGACGACAAGACGTTTCCGTATCTGGAAATCTTCGTGCGCGAAGAGTTCCCCCGAGTCGAATTCACCCGCAAGCCTCGTCCGCGCGGGACGAAGTTGTATGGACCGTTCACCAACGCGAAGAAGCTGCGCGGCGCGATCGCCGTGTTGCAGCAGGTCTTTCGATTTCGCACGTGCGCGCTGAACATCAAGGAGGCGGACGAACGCTGGCGCTGGTTCCGGCCGTGTTTGCTGGCAAGCATCAATCAATGCACGGCTCCCTGCAATCTGCGGATCAGTCGCGACGACTACCGCCACGACATCCGCAAGCTCCGGCTGTTTCTCGAAGGGAGAAAGAAGCGTCTGTTCCGCGAACTGCGTGAGGAAATGCAAGCCGCCGCGAAGGAGCTGAAGTTCGAGAAGGCCGC
>JAYUFF010000917.1:0-3754 GCA_043738825.1 Schlesneria sp. | reverse complement strand
GCCAGTCGCAAAAGCGGTGAGCAAATGAAGCGATCGGCGACGGCTTGCCGTCGGCACCGGCCGAGGCACCGGGAAACCAATAATTCGCGTGCAGTCGCAGCGATTGCGGGGCGAAGATGAACGTGAGGTGTCGATCACGGTCGGTCATCGGCAGCAAGGCTTCAATGCCGCCTCCCGCCAGACTGCGTCCGACGACGGCATCGACCATCTCGGCGGCCTGCCCCTTCGGGCCAACGGCCATCGTCTTCTGATCGGGGAGCATGTAGACCCGTTCCCCGGTGATGTAGACCGGGTGGCCGTAGTCATCGACTCGCGCAACGCCGAAGTCTTCGAGGAACTGGCTCTGCTTGATTTTATCAGTCAGGTGAATCACGGCGGCAACCTCGGGCATCGTTCCCTGAACACCGGGGATCAGGCAAATCAGGGCCTCTTCAATCTGCTCGGGCTTCTTCTTGAAGAGGTCTTGGAACGTGGCCTCCAAGAACTTGGCGGGGGCCGTCAGGCAGAAGCGGACCTCCTCGCCATGACTCTCCGCTTTCCAGAGTTCTGCCGGATGGATGTTGAGGATGATTTCGCTGCCGTGTGGAACGAATTGGAGTGCGATCGGCTTGCCCTTGGTGGGGCTGCCGGCTTTGGCGAACTCGCTGTCGGCGGCGAGAGCGGTCGTATCGCGGACATCGTTGTCTCGGGGTTGATGCCTCGCATCGGCGATCTCGTCACCGCCGATGGTCGGCTTGCTCGGTGCATTTGTCACGGCGAGATACGCCGCGCCACTGACCGCCAGCAGCACGACCGCTCCCACCACCAGACCGACGTTTCGTCGTTTGGCGTTTCGCTTTTGGAGGGCCTTCAAACGCGATGCGGCCCCTTCATTGGTCGCCAGCGTTTCAAAGACCGGAATTGGGCTGGTGGCAACGGAACTGCCATTCATCGTGAGAACTGTGGATTGCGGTCTTGATAACTGCGGTCGTGGTGCGGCCACGGCGGGAGCACCCGCATCGGGTATCCAACGGGCGGCCGTCCCGGCTGCGGGCGGCTCTTGCTCGGCCAGTTCGAGCTGCACTTCGTCAGGCTCTTCGAGTACGAAGGCATGGCTGCATTTGGGACATTTGCCTTTGCGCCCCAGCAGACTGCGGTCGCGCAGCTTGAGTTCGGCACCGCATTTCGGACAGGGAATCTGAATCGTGTCCATGATCGAATCCGGTAGGAAGTCGAGGATCGCAGAGACCCGTTCGAGCACTGGCCGCCTCACACGGCGCGTCGGTCTCAGCGATGAGCATATCGTAGAAAGCGACCGCTCGGTTTGCCAAGCCTCGTTGTCGAACGGAACGCGGGCCGGCAGAGCGCTGAAAAACTGGTGGGGCAGGTTACAAACAGACCGCACGTTTTTTTCAACAGGCTGCCAGACCGCTGGCAGGCTTTTTTCGTTGATACCTCACGCGGTCGTCGATGAGACATGTTTGGTGAGCCGGGCGGCGGCAGCCCAATGGCACTTACTTTACCCCAGCAACCCGAAGTGTCAGCGAGGGAAACAAAGGAAAACGCCTCTTGTCATCGCCCTCGCTGACGCTGCGGGTTAGTAAAGTCAGTGCCATTGGGCTGACGCCGCCCGGCTCACCAAGACTCCAACTGAAGGAACGTCTCATCGAAGGCCGCGTGAGGAATCAGCGCGGCTTCGCGCGGGTGGCGGACTGTTGGTGAAAGCGGCTCCGCACTCGGAGGGTTCCGGTTACTTGGGTTCGACGGCACCAACTCGGGCCACGGGAATCGTGCGGCTGGGCGAGGCGATGGCTTTCAGCAGTGAGACCGTGAGCAAACCGTCGCGTGTTTCGGCGCGAATGGCATCGGCGTTGACGGCGACTGGCAGCGGGATGGACCGCTCGAAGCGGACGTTCGCCCGCTCGGTGAGATGGATGCGCGGGTGGGCCTCGTCAGGGAAGCCGTGTCCCGCACGAGTCGCCGTTACCGTGAGCATGTTGCCGGTCAGCGCCAGTTCGACCGCCTCGGCCGACACGCCCGGCAGGTCGATCAGCACGACAACCTCTGCGGGCAACTCGATGATATCGATGGCCGGCATCGACAGTCGCCCCGACCCGAGCAAACCGAGCGTCTCGAGCGCACGCTCGCCCGTCGATTTGGCCGCGTCGATCCAGCGGTCCATCTCGTGACGAACTCGTTCGAGCGGAGGTGGAACTTTGTCGGCCGGTCGATCGGTTTCGTTGGGACTCTCGGACATGATGACCTCCTTCAAATTGTGGACTTCGTGGCGTGCGATCGGTTCCCGCACACACTTCGCCACTCAACTCGTTGTCACTTGGATGCGTCGCGGTTCAGCCTTGGGGAGGCGCGGCAGGAAAACCTCCAGTACGCCTTGATTCAACTTGGCCGTGACTCGTTCGTGATCGACCTCTTCGCTGAGAATGAATGACCGCAGGAAGTGGCCGATGGCGTACTCCTGATGAATCAGCCGGGCGTTCGGTGGCAGGTCGTGATGGACGCGGCCGAAGAGCGTCAGCTTGTTGTCCTGAACCTGAAGCTCCAGCGATTCGAGCGTCACTCCCGGCAGATCGGCCAGCAAAACCAAACCGTCCGGCGTTTCAAAAATGTCAATGGGAGGCGTGAACACCAGCGGATCGACCGGCGGCTCGGTGTCACTGCTCGGCGGGGCGGCGGTTGATTTGACGATCTCATTCGACATGGTCACAGCCTCTGTTTGGTTGAGGGATGTTGGTTAAGGGTTGATGGAGGAGTCTCAGTGACGATTCCGTCTTCCTGCATCTCTATACCTCATCCCTCTTCTCCAACCGAGTTGCCATCCGCGACGCGAATCTGTCTCGGCACCGTCGCGGGGGCTTTGGGAAGGCGCACTCGCAGGATGCCATTCGTGAACTCGGCACTCAGCTTGTCCTCGTGAATCAATGCGGGAAGAGTCAGTGAACGCTGCCAGTCCCCGCGCGGTCTCTCTTGTCGGCGGTAGTGGTCGTCGGTAATCCCCTCGGCTCCGGTCCGTTTTCCCTTCAACGTCAAGACACCATCGGCGACGAGAACTTCCAGATCCTCGGCGCGAGTCCCCGGCAGTTCGGCCGTCAGCAACAGTTCGTCATCGACTTCATAGACATTGACGGGCGGATACTGGCGACCGACGCGAATCCCCTGAAACGACAGCGACACACTCGCCAACAGTCGATCGACTTCTCGCTCCAGATCGCGGATGGGATCCCAAGCCTGTCCCCAACGAAAGACCGCCATGGCACAACTCTCCTTGAACGATTCCGGAAACCCTCTGCACAGCCGCACCGAAACGCCACTCGAAGCGAACCAGCCGATTGCAAACAACATACCACCGCGAAATGCTGCTCGGCACGGCGGTCATGTGGCCCTCCGAACCCGCCGTTTAACCATCATCTCCCGTGCAGCGAGAATCTTAACGTTCAGACGTTGCTCGGGCGAACGAGCATCACGGGCGAGGGCAACCGCCGCAATCGACAACTTGTCAGACACGATTCTGCCAATGTGACAGCAAGACAATGGTGAACTGGCCGAGCGGTGTACTAGTGCCCGGTCAGGTCTTGATTTTTGGGTAGAGCCGCTTGAGTCTGACTCGAGCGTCTTCAAGTTGAAAGTGCCAGTCGATGCCGCGTTGATGGTGTTGGTTTTCTCGGACCACGTGGCGATTTCGGATTGGAGCAGGTCGAGGTCGCCGATGCGGCGGTCGGCGAGGCATTGGCTGGTCAGGCAACTGAGTTCGCATTCG
>JAYUFF010000916.1:0-9927 GCA_043738825.1 Schlesneria sp. | reverse complement strand
AACCCGCAGCGTAAGCGAGGGCGATGACAAGAGGCGTTTTCCCTTGTTTCCCTCGCTTACACTTCGGGTTGCTGGGGTAAAGTAAGTGCCATTGGGCTGACGCCGCCCGGCTCACCCGCGCAATTTGTATTGCCGAACTACTCTTACGGCGTGCCGACGGCGGGCTTGTTCAACCACGCCTGAAACGGCTCGTCGATTTCGCCGGGTCGTTGCGTCGCGAAGAGTTCACACAGCGAGAGGACTCCCGTCGGATCGGTCTCCGCGCGCGAGCGGCATTTGCGATAGAACGGCTCCAGCAATCGGCGCTGTTGAAGGAAGAGGCAGAAGTACCGGGCGTGAGCGTAGTCGATCGCCGCGCGGTCGGACGTAGCGAACCGTTCGCTCGCCAAGTCCATTACCGAGCGAAGTTGCTCGCGTTGGTGGGCCTCTCGCAGCGCGGTTCGCCGCCAGTTGTCGAGGCCGATCAGACGCAAGCCGTCTGAGGAGAACTCGCACTCTTCGTGGAGTGAGGCCAGCCCCTCGTCGAGCCATTCGGGGAGCGACGGGAAGTCGGCGTGAGCCAGTGCGTGGGTTAGTTCGTGAGCCAGCGTGCCGTCACCGGTGGCGACGTTGATCACGACCCGATGCTCGGTTCGCGAGTAGATGCCCGAGTACTCGCTCCGCTCGCGCTCACCGAGTCGGCGCTGACACTCGCGATAGCTGTCGTCCGACGAACAGAGCAGGATCGTCACGGGCCAGGTCGGTGGATGATCGAAGTATTGAATGCTGAGTGCTCGCGCCGTCGGCAGGATCGTCCGGCGATAAGACTCGCTGAGGTGCTTCGCGTCGCAGTCGCCACCCAGCACAAACGGCTCGTGGATGACGACGCTCCAACCGTTGGGCAATCGCCGGCGCAAGTCGTTCGCCAACGTCTGGCAGGCTGCGGTCTGATGGCTCGGATCGGCTACGACTTGATCGTGAACGGCCGAGCCTTTTGTGAGTTGCGTGCTCGGCACACTCGACGAACCGGGAGCGGCCACCGCGTAGCAGACGGCCACGAGTGCCAACGGCCCAATCGTCAGAAAATGCCCACGTGTCAGAGTCACGGCGGCGATCACAAGAGGGAGACATGTCTGAGGGGGCGACTTCAACCCGATCCAACTCTACATCGAGTTCGTGCCATCCTCCTGAACGAAACCTCAGGGACAACACCGAATCGCGAGCATTGTTCGAGCTTGGACCAACTGTTACGATCCCCGCGCTTTTTATGGCAGCTTCGGCAGGAACATCCTCCGTCGCGCGGCCGCTACCTCGACTGTGATGGATTGGGTTGGAAAGATTCAGTGCCAAGTGAGAAGTGCAAAGTCCGAAGTGCAAAGTGAAAGAGGGACAACCGCACTTCCCAACGGGAACCGACTTCCTGACCTGTCGTCGCGGCAGGTGTTGCGACGGATATGAGTGTCTTGGGTTTTGCACTTTGTACTTTGCACTTCTCACTTTGCACTCCACTCGATCATGCGAACTGTCACAGTAGAATTACCACCCCGCAGCAGCTTGCGCCTCAAGCCCGCTCAATTTCTCAGGTCATTACGGATGGAATCGACGCTCTATCGCCACTTGGGCGCGCATCTGGACAATCAAGACGGCGTGGCCGGTGCGAAATTTTCCGTCTGGGCGCCAAACGCCACCGAGGTCTCGGTCCTGTGCGACATGAACTCGTGGATGCACGGCCGGAACCATTTGAACTCCAGCGACAACGGTGTCTGGTGGGGTTTCGTGCCGGGACTGAAGCAAGGGGATGCCTACAAGTTTGCCCTGCGCACTCGCGAAGGTCACTTGCTCCAGAAGATCGATCCCTACGCATTTGCCGCCGAGGTTCCGCCCAAGAGCGCGTCGATCGTCTACGACCTGAACGGCCACTCGTGGCGCGACGGCCACTGGATGACCGGTCGCGAATCGAAGAACTGGTACGAGCAACCCGTCTCGATTTACGAACTGCATCTCGGTTCGTGGAAGCGACCGCAGGATGGCCGTCAGTACTTCAACTATCGCGAGTTGGCTCCGCTGTTGATCGACTATGTCAAGGACTTGGGCTACACGCACATCGAACTGATGCCGATCAACGAGTTCCCGTTCGACGGATCGTGGGGTTATCAGGCGACGGGCTACTTCGCACCGACCAGCCGGTTTGGATCGCCTCACGACTTCATGGAGTTTGTAGATCAGTTTCATGAGGCGGGGATCGGCGTCATCATCGACTGGGTTCCGGCGCACTTTCCGACCGACGGCCATTCGCTCGGTGCCTTCGATGGGACGTGTCTCTACGAGCACTCCGATCCGCGCAAGGGCTTCCACCCCGACTGGGGCACGCTGATCTTCAACTACGGTCGTGAAGAGGTCCGCGATTTCCTGTTGTCGAGCGCCCGCTTCTGGCTCGATGTCTATCACATCGACGGACTGCGGGTCGATGCGGTCGCGTCGATGCTGTACCTCGACTACTCTCGCAAGCATGGCGAGTGGGTGCCAAACATGTTCGGCGGGCGCGAGAACTTGGAGGCGATCCAGTTTCTCAAAGACATGAACACGCTGCTGTATCAAGAGTTCCCCGGAGTATTGACGCTGGCGGAAGAGTCCACCGCGTGGGGCGGTGTGTCGCGGCCGGTCTATACAGGTGGACTTGGCTTCGGCATGAAGTGGGACATGGGCTGGATGAACGACACGCTGCGGTACATGCGCCGTGATCCCCTTCACCGCCAGCACCATCAAAACGAGTTGTCGTTCCGCATGGTCTACGCCTTCACCGAGAACTTTTTGCTCCCGCTGTCGCATGATGAGGTCGTTCACGGCAAGCAGTCATTGCTGTCGCAGATGCCCGGCGATCCGTGGCAGAAGTTTGCCAACCTGCGTCTGCTGTACGGATACCAGTACACGCAACCCGGCAAGAAGCTGCTGTTCATGGGAGGCGAGATCGCGCAGTGGACCGAATGGAATCACAACGTGCAGCTCGATTGGCCGCTGATCGGCCAGCCGCTGCATGACGGAGTCCGGCAACTGATCCGCGACTTGAACAGGCTCTACAAGAACGAGACCGCTCTGCACCAGCAGGACATGTCGGGCGATGGCTTCCGCTGGATCTCGGCCGACGACTGGCAGAACAGTGTCTACAGCTACATCCGCCAGGGGCGAGACCGCAACGATTTCGTGGTCGTGGTCCTGAATCTCACTCCCGTGCCGCGACACGACTACAAAATTGGTGTCCCGGTCGCCGGGTTCTACTCTGAGGTGCTCAACACGGATGCCAGCGTTTATGGAGGCTCGGGCATCGGCAACGCAGGCGGACTCTACAGTCAGGCCGGCCCTTGCCACGGTCAGAACCAACACGTCTCGCTGACGCTGCCGCCGCTCGGCATGCTGATCCTGAAGCCCGTCACCGGTGCAAAGCCCAAGGCCTGAGACGGCTGCCCCGATTTTCACACCTCGGGGAGTTTCCATGACAGAGTGCGGCATTGAAGCCTGACGCGCAAGCGAAGTGATGTCGCGGCAGATCCTTCGCTTGCGTGTCAGGCTTCAATGCGACCGTGAGTAAACCGGGGTCGTGCGGCCAAGTGCCGGTAAGCCACGTGTCCGTTAGCTGTTAATCAACCCGGCCAACTGCGCGATGAGACTCGCCGCAGGCCCCGAGGCGTCGGCACCGTTCCACATCGTGGAGACGCCCGACCACAGGATCAGCCCGTTCGCCGCGAGAATCAGCGAGCAGGCGATCAATCCGACAGACATGCCCGTGCCCCAGGATGGCTCACGCGGACCGACGACCTTCGCGGCGGCGGCTCCTGCCGCAGCGAGGTACTCTTCATCGTCATCGGCGGCTTCGACTTCTTCGCCAAAGGTCTCGTCCGAGGCATCAAACACCTCTTCCTCTTCCAACTCGGCCACTTCGTCGTCGTCGTCGAGGCCCGCATCCAGGTCATCCGCGATATCGAGGTCTTCCACTGCGGGAGCATCGTCGAGTTGGAAGGCTTCTGTCAGTCCGGGACCGTCTTTTTTGCCGCGTCCCTTTTTGACGACCGTCGCCGCCGTTTCCTCGAAGTCGTCCTCGTCGTCGATGTGAATCTCGGCGGTGGCCCCCGTGTCGGACAGGCTCATGTCGAACGACGAGTCGTCGTCGAACTGGCTTGACAAGTCGAGCGTTTGAGTCTTGCCGCCACCATCCTCGTCGAACATCGTGGCGGCAAAGTCATCGCCGGCGAGTGTCTTGTCGAGCGCTGAGAGACTGATCCCCGAATCGCCGGAGGCATCGAGCGTCAACCCGCTGTCAGCCGCTTCGAGTGAAATGCCGCTGTCGCCCTGAACCGAATCCAGAGACAGACCACTATCATCACCATCCTCCAGGGACAGTCCGCTGTCATCGTCCAGGTCACTCGCTCCAGTGCCCGCCCTGGTCACGATCGAACTACCCGCCGAAGGCGCTCCCACGTGCGAGGTGCCATCGAGTGTAATCCCGCTTTCTTCCAGACCGAGCAGGCTGATCCCACTGTCGTCGCTCAACCGAACCGAACTGTCATCCGAGGCGTCCGCCAGAGAGATGCCGCTGTCACCGGTGGCATCACCGCGATCCTCCTCGACTTCCTCCCAAGCGGACGTGCTGTCGTCGCCGACTCCAGTCTGGGGCAGTCGCAGCGAGGAACCGGAGGAAGAAACGGTCGATCCCGCTCCGAGATCGAAGTCCAGTACGATGCCCGATCCTTCGAGCATGCCGCCCGGAACATCCGCCGCGATCCGCACATCGCTGTCACTGTCAACCTCGCCGGCGATTTGCACATCGCTGTCGCTGTCGGCGAGGCCGGGAGCCGCAGTCGGCCTCATGCCGCTCACCAAATCACTGGGTGCGCCGGCGAGACGCACGTCGCTGTCACTGTCGCTCTTCCACGCAGGCTCATCCAAATCGAAGACGCTGTCGGACACGGAGACGCGCTCTGCGGGCCGAACATCACTGTCGCTGGGCGGCGGCGATGCCATGAGCGGTTCGTCGTGAGCCGCCTCACCGGTATAGACTCGGACATCGCTCGACGATTGTTGCGGGTCCGTCGGCGGCGACCGCATCTCATCGACATTCGACGGCACGAACCAGTCTCCCGCGACGGGGATTTCATCCACGGGAGTCCGATTCTCGAGCGGGCTGGACTTGGTGATCATCGTGGCGTGCTCGGCCAGAGCCTCTTCGTCGAGTTCAATGTAGGACAGATCGTCGTCGGCTTCTGTACCGACCGTCAAAACCTGTTCGGTCGGCAAGGCCCCTTCATCCAGCCAAAGCTCGGCTGTTGGCGGAGCGATCTTGCCCGAGTCGATCAGCTTCTGAAGCTCGTCGCGACGGTACTTCCACGCCCCTCGATCCGCGAGTGCCCGCACTTCGCCCGAGTCCACGAACTGCCGAAGTGCCGCCTCATCAAGGCCGAACTCGGACGCGACTTCTGCGAGGGTCAGAAACTTCTTGGAATCCATGTCAGTCACTCAACGAGGGCAGGTGTGGCAACGGATGCGACAGTGACGCCGGAAAATTGTGATACCGGAAAACAGTGACTGCTGAGCAACAGCGACGCCACTCAAAACCGCGACCACGCTCGAACTGGGTCGTCCGAACGCGACGACAGCTTGAAACCTCAACGTCAATCGAGTCTTCATCGACGGAACCGACCACAAAGCCTTACCAACGTATCCGGTCTTCGTGACGAGATTCTTCAGTGCGTCGCCCACGTAGCGTAAAACCGGCAGTCCCGGTTTGCCAGTTGTTTTTGGTGCGACCGCCGCAAATTACCATTCGGACGGCAAGTTCGACCCGTCTTCGACCAGCCGTTCCTGAATCACATGGATCAAACGTCACGACCGGCAATTCGAACACCCCCACGGCTCCGTCCCGTTTGAAGTTGCACAAAATGTCGGGTGGGACCAGCGGCGCTTCGCCGCGCCGGCCCACCATCCATTCTCGAAGGTTTTTCCTGGTGGGCCGACGCTCGAAGCGAGCTTGTCCCACCCTACGTTGAAACTGGGAAGAGTCGTGCGAACACCCCAAATTGGTCTCCACCGTCAATCAACCGTCTGCTATTCTCTGGCACCAAGATTCCGGCTCAGGCAGTGACGGTCGATCTTCGAGTGATGATTCAAAGTTTTTGGCAGGAGGGTCAGACATGTTGACGAAAATGCGTTGGGCCAGTCGCGCGGTGGGCTGCTGTGTGATCGTCTGTGTCAGCCAAATCATCCTGGCGGAAGAGGCGACGACGCAGACGACACCGGCAACCAAAGCGATCCCGGTCGAGCAGACGGTTCAGTTGAAGTACAAGTTCCAACCGGGCCAGTTCGTCAACTTCGAGGTCTCGGATCATGTGCGCTACGTGATGCAGCAGGCCGGAAAGCCGTTTGAGACTTTCCAGCGAAACGAATCCTCCAAACATTTCCGTGTCGTCTCTGTGGACGAAGACGGTTCGGCGCTCTTGGAACCGATCCTCGATCGCATCAACATGTCGGCGGGAAGCAGAGAAGCCGATGAGGCGGGCAAGTTGCACGATCAGACTCGCGTCAAGTTCAACAGCGCAACGGACAAGGTTGCACCACCCGAGTTCCAGCGACACAAAGAGACCGTCGGGAAAGCGATGGCTCGGTTCCAGTTCACCATGCACGGTGAACTGCTGTCGGTTCAGGTCATCGCCACTGACGTTCCGAAGCCCAGCACCTCTGCCGCAGCCCTGGCAAGCCCCAAAATGAATTTCCTCGTTCCGCTGCCGACCGAGCCCATTCCTGTCGGACATCGCTGGAAACAAAAGTTTGACGAGCCGATCAATGTCGGACAGGGCCTAAAACAACAGATTCCGATGCTGCGGCAGTACGAGTTGATGAGCGTCACGGACGGCATCGCCACCATCAAGTTCAGAACCTCGATTCTGGCCTTGTTGAACGATCCAAAGATTCAGGGGCAACTCGCGCAGCAAACTCCTTCCGGAACGATCGAGTTCGACATCGAACGCGGCTTGATTCGAACGCGAAAGTCGATCACCAACGAAACCGTCGTCAATGCCCTCGGCCCGAAAACCCTCTTACAGGTCGCTGGCGAATCGACGGAGAAACTGACCCCCAACGCGGACGCCATCCAACAGGTCGGGTTCACGAAAGAGTCCGACTCGTCCGGCAAGTGACCGCCCGTCAGCATCCGTGAGGCGAGTAGACGATGTTCCCACGACGCCAGCCGCTGCGCATCGCTCTGCTGGCGGCAATTGCCTTTGCCGCCTTCGAGTCACCGGCGTTCGCGGGCAAGTTCAATCGGGTGCTCAGCGTCGGTGATCCGGCTCCCGCATGGAAGGACTTGATCGGCGTCGATGACCAGCGTCACAGCCTTTCGGGCTGCAAGGCGAAGCTCGTCGTCGTCGTCTTCATCGCCAATCACTGCCCCGTCGCCGCCGCCTACGAGGAACGTTTGAAGCAGTTGGCCGTCGATTATCGCGAACGGGATGTCGAACTGGTCGCAATCAGTGTCAGCCAGTTGGACTCTGACCGGCTCGACAAGATGAAGGGGCGGGGAAAGGACTCCCAGTTCACGTTCCCTTATCTTCAAGACGTGACTCAGACGATCGGCCATCGTTATGGAGCGACGACGACTCCCCAGGTCTTCGTCCTGAACGCCGAACGCCGCATCGCCTACATGGGTGCGTTCGACGATCAGTGGAAAGACGCCACCAAGGTGGAGACGCATTACACCCGCGCGGCCATCGACGCACTGCTGGCCGACAAACAGCCCGAGATCCGCGAGACCCGCCCCGTCGGCTGCGCCATCGAATACGCCGACGACCCCGGCCAGAGCAAGCCACAATAGACAACCTGGCTGTGTGTTCTCACCACTAACAGCCGATTGCCACGGATGTCTTGCCCCTTCCTCAACCGACAAGACATAATGCGCCTCGTCGCTTCCCGAGTCCGTTTGATCGGAAGCGGCAGTGCCTCGCACCGCCCGCCTCTTCCCGCCACGAGGGCCTGCCCCGATGAGTCAACTCAATCCGCTGCGGCATGAACAATTGAAGTCGCTCGTCTGTCGGCGTGATCTACTGAAGGTCGGGCCGCTGGCGCTGTCGGCTTCCGTAATGCCCGGCTTGTTTGGTGGGACCGCTCACGCCGAGTTCACTCCCAATCCAACGGCCAAGGCGAAGTCGGTCATTTTTCTATGGATGGGTGGCGGCGTCACGCACATTGATTCGCTCGACCCCAAGCCGGAGGCTCCCGAACAGATTCGAGGGACGTTGTCGGCGATCCCGACAGCGCTGCCCGGTGTCTTCTTCAGCGAGGTCTGTCCGAACCTGGCCCGCATCGCGAATGAGTTGGCCGTGGTTCGGTCGTTCTCGCACGACAGTGACGATCATCTGTTGAGTCAGGTCTACACGCTGTCGGGTCGCAAGGTGACGCAGGCTCAACTGTTCACCGAGCCGAATATCGGGGCCGTTGTGAATTATCTGCTCGGTCAGCGCAACGGACTGCCGGGCTACATCGCCGTGCCGGGGATCACTCGACCGGGACCGCCGCCGCACAATCTGTTCGTCGGTGGTTGGCTCGGCAATCAGTACGCTCCGTTCTGCGTGGGCGGACAGCCCGAACAACCCGACTTCACCGTCGGTGAGAAGTCTGACAATCCCTCGCCGCTTAGCGACGAGGATCTCAATCCGCCCGAGTTGCGGTTCCCCAAAGAGGTCTCGATTGGACGGCTCGAACGCCGCAGTCAGCTTCGCGCGAGCCTCGAAGAGTCGCTGCGAAACATCGACAAGTCTGGTGCGTTGCCCGCGATGGAGGGTCACTACGGTGGAGCACTCAAACTGCTCTCGTCGCCCTTGGTGCGCAACGCCTTCGATGTCACACAGGAATCGACCGCGCTGCGCGATCAATACGGACGGACCAAGATCGGTGGACGGTGTTTGACGGCGAGGCGACTCGTTGAGGCGGGTGCTCGATTCGTCATGGTCGATTACGGCTACGACCCCGACTACGGAAATGTGTGGGACATTCATAACGTTCCCGAGCAGAAGTTCCCGCATGTCTCGGAAATGTGCAAGCGAGGCTACAGCGTGGCGGGGATCGACAAGGCGTTTGCGGCTCTCATCACCGATCTCAAGCAGCGTGGGCTGCTCGATTCAACGCTGATCGTCTATCTGACCGAGTTCGGTCGCACGCCGAAGATCAACACGCTCGGAGGCCGCGACCACTGGGGAGCCTGTGGTTCGATGTTCTTCGCTGGCGCGGGCGTTCAAAAAGGCCAGATCGTCGGCACGACAGACAAGCACGCCGCCTATCCAATCACGCGCGGCTACGGCCCCGCCGACATCGCTGCCACCATGTATGAGTGCCTCGGTATCGAGACCGAGACCCGCGTCCCCGACCGCTTCGGCCGCCCGGTCGCCGTCCTCGAACACGGCCACGCGATCAGCGAAGTTCTGGCGTGAGGTCTGTCTGTTTGGACTGCGGCAATTGATTGTCGCTTTCCTTTCTCGCGCGTCTACCTTGTTGAAAAACACGGCTGCGAGAGGCTTTCACGACTTGGCGAAGGACAAAGAAAAGAAAGCGGTGATGAATCCCCGCACTCCAAAGATGGAAGCCATCGACGTGAGCAACTCAAATGCTTTTCTGACCGCCCTGCGACAAGGGCTAGAACGCGGCCAAGTCAGTCAAGCTGCGGTCCTCATCGGCGTCTCGGGCGGAGCGGACAGTGTGGCTCTGCTGCGCGGCCTCGTCGAGCTTCGAAATGAGTTCACACTGTCATTGCACGTTGCGCATCTCAACCACAAGCTGCGCGGAGCGGCCAGTGATGCGGATGCGGCTTGGGTTGAGCAACTCGCCACATCGCTGAATCTTCCCGTCGAGATCGGTTCCGTTACGAGTGATCTCACGCACGAGCGAGGTGGCGTGGAAGAAGCCGCGCGG
>JAYUFF010000915.1:0-3767 GCA_043738825.1 Schlesneria sp. | reverse complement strand
TGATTCCCCGTCTCACGGCCACGTTGAAGCTCCGTGACCGTGGCACCCCATCTCCCTGATTCAACAAGGCGATGGCCCTGGTCAGGCACCGCCGTGCTTCCAGTCGGCGGAGCGACTGGACTACAGTAGGCCGGTCGCTCCGCCGACCGGCGATCGTCAGGCAAGCCACAATTGGAAAAGTTGTTTTCAGACGGCGCTTCGGAGAGGAACAGGATCATGTGGTGGCAGTGGGGATTGGTTATCGGAGCGGCCATGTTGGGGAGCGTCGCGGTGACGGCGATTCCTCTGGCGAAGAGCTGGCAGCGGCGGGAGGCCCGGCAGGCGGTGAAGCTGTTTCACCGGCAGCGCGAGCTGCTCGAAGCCAAGTTCTTCGACATGGCCCAATCGCTCGGCAAGCCGCGCGGGTTGAGATGGCTCGACTGCGAGTGGTTCGACACGGTGACGTTCGCTCGTGACCGCCAAACGAAAATGCTCACCGCGTTCTCCGCGATCAACATTCGGTTCGAGGCGATCGAGGGGGGCGACATGGAGGATGTCGCGGCCGTCGGCACCGTCCGCGATGCGGTCGCGGTCTTTCATTTTCATCAGGGATCTTGGGGCACCGGTGGCAAGGCCCTGTTCAACATGAACCCACAGGAGGCGATCGAACGACTGGTCGCACAGTTCGAGCCGATTACAACCACCTGACTAGAACGCATTTCAAAACTCGATTTACTCTGAAAGAACTAGCCCGACGCGCAAGCGAGGGCTGACCGTTTGGTGTTTGCGAAGCCCTCGCTTGCGCGTCGGGCTAGTTTTGAAATGCGAACTAATGACCAAGGACTAATGACCAATGACCACCGCTCGCCACTTCTGGAACTTTCATTCGGCCGGTCGGATCGTGTTTGGTTCGGGGTCGGTTGCTCGACTCGGTGAGTTCATTAAGCCGTGGAAGCCGTCGCGCGTGCTGATCGTGACCGACACGATGCTGGTCCGCGCGGGGGTCGTCTCGCAGGTGGAGGCTCCGTTGCGCGCGGCGGGTCTCGACGTGAGCCTCTTCGACGGCGGGCAGCCCGAGCCGTCGTGTGCCATCGCCGAAGCAGCCCTCTCCGTCGCGAAGAGTTCTCGCCCCGATGTGATCGTCGCGGTGGGAGGCGGCAGCAACATGGACGTGGCGAAGATCGTGGCGGCGATCCTCACGCATGGCGGCACGCTGCGCGACTACTTCGGGTACGGCAACGTCCCCGGTCCCGTGTTGCCGCTGGTCTGCCTCCCCACGACGGCGGGGACGGGGAGCGAGGTCTCGCACGCGGCGGTCCTCACCGACACCGAGCACCAGATGAAGGTGAGCACCCTCAGCCATTACCTGCGGCCGGCTCTGGCCGTGGTCGATCCGAAGCTCACGCTGACCTGTCCGCCTCGCCCGACGGCCGACAGCGGGATCGATGCGTTGACTCACGCGATCGAGGCGATGACCGCGACGCACTTCAACGAGTTGGATATCTCCGCCGACGAGCCGTTCCCCTACGAAGGCAAACAGCCGATCGGAGACTGCCTCGCCGAGAAGGCCATCGAACTGATCGGGCAACACCTGATCTTGGCGGTGAACGAACCGAACAACCTCGCGGCGCGAGAAGGCATGGCGCTGGCGGCCACGCTGGCCGGGCTGGCCTTCTCGAACAATGCGGTCGCGGCCGTGCATGCCCTCGAATATCCGCTCGGCGGAGCGTTGCATGTCTCGCACGGAGCGGGGAACGGGCTGTTGCTGCCGCACGTAATGCGGTTCAATCTCCCGACGCGGCTGCCCGAATTCGCCCGCATCGCGCGGCTGTTGGGTGAGGAGACCAGCGGCCTCTCCGAAGCCGCCGCTGCCGAGCGAGCCGTCTCGGCCGTCGAGAGGCTCAGCCTTGCAATCGGCATCCCGCAGCGCATCCGCGATCTCGGTGGAACACCCGATCAACTGCCGACCTTCGCGGCCAAGTCGTTCGCCATCAAGCGACTGATGCTGCTCAACCCGCGATGCCCCACCGAAGCCGATCTGCTGGGAATCCTGCAAGCCGCGTATTGAGCCAGTGCTGCGTCAAACCTGAGAAATGGGGTTGTCGCCACGCTCGCCAGAGCGTGGACAGACGGTGAAATGAGATCGAAATCCCACAGTCTGGCGACCGTGGCTACTCCCGTTTCATTCGTTGACGCAGCACGAGGCCGGTAAAACGACGATCACCTGCTCCGACTCCATCACGCTGGTCCGCCGCGAGTTGTGGTCCCGCTGGATTTTTGCAATCCCCGCATTCCAGCGAGTCATGCAAAACTCACCCCCTCCCCCAAATGCGAACTCACCCGCGCGCTGACAACGTGATGGCAAACGTTGAGTTCAGTTGCCACTCAAAGATTCCGCGACATCGGTGCGGTAGGCGGTCATTCCCGGCAGGATGCCGACCAGCGCGGCGAGCAACAGGAGTGCGGGGAACAGCACCAGCTCTTTCATGTCGAACGCGAACGGGTTCACGATCAAACCCGACTGCTGTTCGACGAACGGAGCCGCCGCGAAGACCAGGCCGTGACCAAGGACCAGTCCGAGCAAGCCGCCTCCGACGCAGAGGATGATCGACTCGGCGAGAATGATGGCGAACACGGTTCCGCGCTGCGCACCCAGCGCCCGCATGATGGCGATCTCGCGCCGACGGGCCGCCATCGAGTTGTAGATGCTGACGAAGATGCCGATCCCCGAGACGATGACGATCAACACCGTCAGTACGAGCAGCAACTCCGTTGCCGGACGCAGGAACTGATCCAGCAGCTTCTGTATCGGGACAATCGGGTTCACGCCCTGAGCCTGATAGCCCTTCTTGAGTTCGGCCGCGATCAGTGGCCCCACCATCAATCCCTTGCACCGAAACAGCATTGCCGTGACTTGCTTCTGCACAGGCGGAATCTCGTGGATGTGCTGGTGTCCCGCGTGGTCGTGCCCTTCGTGACTATGATCGTGCTTGCCATACTTCGCTTCCAGTCGCTTGATCTCGGTGGCCAGTTCGGCGTCAGTGAGCGGAGTCTCGCGATAGAATTCCCGTTCGCGGCGGATCGCCTCTTCGATTGGTTTGTCGTGCCCCTCGATCTGGTAGAAACCTTCGAGATTCACATAGACCGTCTTGTCGTGCGGCGTCCCTGTCGGGGCGAGAAGTCCCATCACAGTGAACTCTTCGTCGTGGACATGCCCGGAATCCGCTCCGCCATGAACCAGCTTGAGCTTCGTTCCCAAGCCCCAGCCATTCTCGACCGCGACCCGCGATCCGATGTACGCATCGAAAGGTTGCCGAAACGCCGTGCCTTTGATGAGGAACGGCCGTCCTGGCGCGTAGTCGATCTCGAAGAACTCGGGAATCGTGCCGACGATGGGGAACGATCCCTTTTCGGTGACATCGCCCATGGCCAGAGGAATGACAGTCTCAAGGCGACTGTCCTTCTTCCAATCGAGGTAGTACTGGTACGGCAGGTTCTCGATCGGCGGACTGATGTGATAGACGGTGCTGAGGACCAGTTGCAGCGGGTCGCCCTTGGCTCCGACGATCAGGTCGTAGTTGATCGACCGCTGATTGAACGTGCTTTGCAGGATGCCGAAGATGACGAGGACCGCCACCATCAGCATCACACCGAGCGCCACGCTGAGCGCGGTCAGAGACGAGGCCAGCCCACGCTGGCGGATGCTCTTCCAGGCAATCGTCGCAAGATTCACAGGGGGGCTTCCATTCGTACTTCGGGGCTTGGCTTTTTCGGTTTCAAAACTAGCC
>JAYUFF010000914.1:0-3771 GCA_043738825.1 Schlesneria sp. | reverse complement strand
GCCAATCCGTGTGGCTGATCACCAACCTGCTCGATGAAAGGCAACTGTCCACACCGCAGATGTCCGACATCCTCGCAGCAGAGGTCGCCCGTGTATCGGCGACGGTGGGGAGTGGAACTGTTCTTCCGCACGTTTAAGTATTCCGCACGTTCAAGCACACGTTCGGTCGCAGCAAGCTCCGCAGCCACGCGCCGCGCAACGTGAAACGGGAACTCGACGGGGCACTGCTGGCCCTGTGGACACTGGAACGGTGGTCCGCACGCGAATGGCTCGCGCGCGGCCCGCCCCCGCGCGAACGCAGCACGGCCGGTGCGTGACGCGCTCTGCGTCAAGGCCTGCCACGCGCGGCAATGGGCCTCGACTTCCCGCTCATCGACCGGCGCGTCGTGTCGTGTCGAGATGGCTGCGAACGCCGCCGCAAAAGCCCCCGCCCCTGGCCCCGCAAACGACAGCCCGACCAAATCGGCGGCCCCCCAATCCGCTCCGCCAACCTCGATGAACTCCAGGCCGCCAATCCACTTCAATCGCTCAACGCCTAAAATCGCTCACGGCGTTGACGGCCACTCCGCAAATGCGGGCTGGCAACGAGAGAGATGTCCGGGATTTTAGCCCGAAGGGCGACAGCAAATAGCCCCGGGCGCAAGCCCGGGGTGTGCAAGCAAATGGACTTCAAAGCCCCGGAGGGGCGGCACATCTCGAGGACGTGAATTGCCTGCCGTGAGAAGAAGTGTCGCCCCTTCGGGGCTTGGTCGATCATTCTCCCCGACCATCCCACGGCTCACGCCGTGGGCTATTGTCTGCCGCCCTCCGGGCTGAAGAAGCGAGCGCTGTGTGACCCCGGTGGCTTCAACCGGGGTCGCAGCGCCGACAAGAGGAAAGTTGCGTTCGTCTGTGATTCAACCTCTTCCGACTGGGTGGCCCGGACGCGGCTTTGAGCGTCCGGGGTGCGGAGCGACAAGAGGCACAAGATCAGACGGCCACGCTTGTCATCGACCTCTTGTGACTTCGTCACTCAGACATCCAAAGCGACGTCTGGGCCACCCCGCGAAATGATGAATTTACGGCGATGTGTGAGGCATTTGACCAGCTCTGCACGGACTCGCTCTAATCACCGCAGGAGATTCCGATGGAGAGAATGTTCTTGTGGGATGATGACCCCGGCGGTAACGTCGAACACGTTGCCGAGCACGGCCTCACACCCGAGGAAGTTGAATCGGCTTTTGATGACATCGAGATCGAGACCACCAGTCGCTCGACGGGACGGCCCGCGATCTTCGGTCGCACCTTCAAGGGCGACACGATCTTTGTCGTGTACGGTCTCGACACGGACTCCGACGGGAACGAATTCGTTTACGTTCGCACTGCCTACATCACCGAGGACTGACGATGAAAACCAAACCCAACGTCTCACCCGAGCAGCTCGCCCGCCTGCGGGCCGAGGACGAACAATTGCGGCCACTGCTCGAATCCGAGATGCCCGCCGTGCGTGAGGAATGGCGGCAGTACGTGAAGAGCCTGACCGGCGTGGTCTCCCGTCACTCCAAAGAGATCGACGAGTACATCCAAAACCACGGACCGATGACTCGCCCGGAAGTGATCGAGCGAGCGCTGACGAAGCTGCTCTCAGAAGTCTGACGCAGACGGTCGGGTGGCCGAGGTTGGAGCGTTTCGCGAAACCTCGGGGCTTCGTCCAAAGCGACTCCAGCCCCGGCCGCCCCGCCGAGCGCCCGCTGGTACGCGGGGATGACTCCCGTTCCGATGGAGATGGATCGCACGATTCCCTCGCGGCTCATTCTCGGCCTCGACGGCACCCTGGGTGGCATGCCCTGAGGCTTTGCGAAGGGCGTGGAAGAGTGTCTCCACTGGCAAAGCCCACGCCCTTCGAAGACTCAGGGCGTGCCACACTAATTCTTCACGGCTCACATTGGTCGTGCCAAACCGCCGTCATCGTCCTCACAAACCGCGATCAGGCACAACCTGACTACGGGACTATGCACGCGCCGATCAATTGACGCGGTTATTTTAAGCACTGAAACCATGAAAGAACATACTCGGCGTTCGCAATCTCAGCGAGCCTTGCAGATGGAATACGAGGATTTGCATAAAGATGATTCTGCCTATCAATATACTTCGCCAGCTCTGCTACGGCGCCAGATGTGTCACCATTCACATACATCGACGCGGCAAGAATATAATGCCCAGTTTCAGGCATCGACGCATTGAATTCTTGGGACTTAAAATGTTCGATTAACTGCTCAAGCGTGTCTAGGCGCGAAAACAGAGAAACACCCTGAGGAACGCCATTCTGAGAATAATGTTTCGAAACATCCTCCACATCGGACACATCTTTTATGAACCACGAATCATTGGGCTGTGGTGGCAGGATCTGAATTGCGTAAGAAACAGGACGTGCTGTTTCACACATAGAGCGAAAGCGACTGGAGATCAGAGGGCATTTTTTTAACAACGCTGCGACCTTCCGAAAGCCTATTCCTGCACACGACGTGATTGTGCATCCATCAGGATATGTGATGCAGTCCACGGATATGTACTCGTACTTGTCCCCCTTCCATCGCTCAAACCGACATTCTCTTGCAAACCAACGGAATCCCATATCAGCGAGCACAAGAGCTGCAATTGAATTCGCTAGTTGTTCACGGAGCTGTGTAATAGGTTTCATAGCGCACTCGTTCATGGTACTCGAATTACAAACGTGCCAGCGAGAACGTTTCCATCAATACCGGCGTCCTTTGCTTTGCGTCCGAAGAGCACACCCTTGCCCTTGTTTATCAAATTGTCTTTCCAGCCTTGTCCGGCACCACGAACCGCGCCACCAGACTTCACTTCTAGTGCGTAAAGTTTACCGCCAATTTGGACAACTGCATCAGCCTGCCGGCCGTGTGGCACGCTCTGAGGCTTTGCGCAGGGCGTGGGGATGCGCGAGAATGTGAGCCAACTCGTGATTTTCCCGCCCTTCGAGGACTCAGTCCAGTAGTGGTCCAATTATCGCAAAATGTCATGCACCAAAACCGCCAAACAACTATAGCTTAATGGCCATAACGAACCGGACTGCCTAACATTCAGCGATAGATCGACCACTTCAAGATTGCTTCACCTCAACAAGCCATCGAGCCACTCGTAGGCGGCTTGGCGTTCGGGTTCGGGGAAGTCGTGAGGGGCGTCAGGGGTGGCGAGCTTGAGGCGCGCGTAAGGGGGCTTGGCGGCGGCGGGCTCGAACAGGGAGTAGACTTCCTCGGCCTTCGCGAACGCCTTGCGGACGCCACCGATGTCGAAGTTGCTGTCGTGCAGCGGCGAGTTCGAGAAGCAGCTTCTTGGCGCGAGGGCGGCCACGATTTCGTAGAAGTCAAACGGCAGCTTGTCGGCGTTGTTCTCGTAGACATCGCGGATGCGGGGCATGTAGCGGTCGCTCGTCCAGCCCGCCACCTTGCCGCCGTAGTAGTCGTGGAACGGAGTGAACCCGCAACTCGACACGACCGCCTTCAGACGCTCGTCGAACACGGCGGTGAAGAGCGAGTTGTGGCCCCCCAGCGAATGGCCGATCACGCCGAGCCGGTGCTGGTCCACCTGCGGCAGCGATTCGAGCAGATCGACCGCGCGGATGTTGTTCCAGATCGCCTTCATCGAACCGCTGGCGTAGTGCGAACCCTTGGTCTTGAAGTCGTAGGGGTACTCGCCAAACGACGGGTAATCGGGGACGAGGCAGACGTAACCCCGCTCGGCCAGTTCGTGCGCATAGTGCAGCGACTTGAG
>JAYUFF010000913.1:0-3775 GCA_043738825.1 Schlesneria sp. | reverse complement strand
CTGGTCCCACCCTACTTTGAAATTGGGAAGAGCCGTGTGGTTGGGGTTGCTCGAAGCCACTCGCCCCGACAACAATCCCGCCGCGAATTACGTCGCATGGGCGACATCCACCCATTGAGGAACCGTTGGTGAACGAACACGCCCCGCTCAGCCAGTGCGATGAAGCCGCCTTACTGGCCTGGGATCGACGGATTGCCGCCGAGATGTTTTGGCTGTCGATCTTCTCACTGCTGTTCCTGGCCGGTTTACTGCACCTTCACGACAAGCCCGAATACCAGCCGGTGATGATTGTCTGTGCGCTCGGTTTTCTTGGGATCTATCCCGCCTGCTGGGTCGATGCGATCTGGAGTGGATGGCGCGGCAGCCGACAGGGCCGCGCGCGATGGCTCTATTGTTTGCTGCCGCCGTTGCGACTGGGGGCTTGCGATCACGCGACGGGAAAGAACATCTGGCTGCCGGGACTCGGCTGGCAGCCGGTGGGACACGACTTGGAACAGCGACTGGAGCGTGTGTCGAGCGTGCCGATGATCGTGATGGCCCTGATGGTGCTGCCGCTGATGGTCGTCGATTACGTGTGGAAGGGACGCATCGAGGCCGACCCGCTGTTGTCGGGATTGCTCAACGGGGCCGGTGGGTTGATCTGGTTTGCGTTCGCCGGCGAGTTCATCCTGCGTTTCTCGATTGCTCAAAGCAAATGGAGCTACGTCAGAACCCACTTCATCGACCTGGCCATCGTGTTGCTGCCGCTGTTCGCGTTCTTGCAGGCACTGCGACTCGGGCGATTGCTGCGACTGCAACAACTGACTCGAACGACGGGTCAACTCTATCGACTGCGAGGCGTCGCGATGCGAGCGTGGCGTGCGCTGTTGCTGGTCGATGCCATTAGTCGCCTCATCAACGGTCCCGCCGAAAAAAGACTCGTCAAATTGCGAGCGACTCTGGTTCAGAAGGAACAGGAACTAGCAGACCTGCACGCCGAGATCGCAAAGCTGGAGGCAGCCATTGCGTCACCTTCCGACTCGTCCGCGCCTGCGATGGCGAGTGAGTCGGCGATCCCCCAAGAGGGGACCACGGACCAGGCAGCCTGACCGAAACAACGCCCTCTCTGGAAAGCGGCATCGGGTCACGAGACAATCCGCCGCCCGTGTGAGACTGGCATATCGAGGCAGGCCAATGGTCTCCTCACCGATCCGACATCGTTCATTCCCAGAGATTCAAAGAGAAAGCCGCATCGTGGAGAAGCCGTTGGCAGGTCAGGTCGCGCTCGTGACAGGAGCGGGTCGAGGATTGGGTCGGGCGTTTGCCGAGCGGCTGGCGGCGATGGGCTGTGCCATCGCCGTGCATGGCATGCGCGAAAA
Organism: Schlesneria sp.; assembly: GCA_043738825.1. GTDB lineage: Bacteria > Planctomycetota > Planctomycetia > Planctomycetales > Planctomycetaceae > Schlesneria. The sequence goes on along the minus strand of JAYUFF010000913.1, from coordinate 2,417 downwards.
CGGTCCCGCCGAATTTGGCGAGGGAACCACGCTGACGGAAACTGCTCGCCAGATCGGCGAGCAGTTTGGAGTCCGCACGATTCGCGTGCTGGGTAACCTGACGATCAGTGCCGATGTCGAACGAGTCGTCCAGACGACGACCGCCGAACTGGGGCCAATTGACGTGCTCGTGCAGAACGCGGGGGGAGACATCGCTGCGGCGGGAGGCAAGCCGAACCCGAACGACGCTGTGATGATCAAGGAGGTCGATGTCAAATCGGTCCTCGACCGGAACCTGCTCGCGACGATCTTGATCTGCCAGCAGACCGCTCGCGGCATGATGGAGCGGCGGCGCGGGCGAATCATCACGATCAGCTCGATCGCCGCGTTCAAGGGGAACGAGAACAGCTCGATCTACTCGACCGCTAAAGCGGCCGTCGTCGAATACACGCGCTGTCTGGCCACCGAACTGAGGCCGTTCAACGTGACGGTCAACAGCATCGCGCCGGGTGACACGCGCACGGGCCGTTTCCTCGGCACGCGAAAGGTGGCGGAAGAGCGGCTCGTTGAAGAGGGAACTCTCGACCGCATCGGCCTTGTGGACGAAGTGGCTCGCGTCGTGGAGTTCTTCGCGGGGCCGCTGGGTGACTTCGTCTCGGGCCAAGTCTTGCGAGTCGACGGCGGCAGCCAATGCTGGTCGGCGTAGGACGGAATGCAGTTCCGCACACCAACCCGAAGCGCAAGCGAGGGCGAACTGTAACGACGCCCTCGCTTACGCTTCGGGTTGGTGTGCGGGCATGAACAATCCGGAATCACTCGGATCGGATGACGAACTTCGCGAAGCCCGGCGACTCGCGCACCGACGAGCCGTTGTCGCCAGCCACCACGATCAGGGCGGCGGTGTCTTTGGACTGCTCGATCAGTTTCAATCCTCGTTCGGGGCCGACGAGGACGACCGCCGTGTCGAGACCGTCGGCTGTGGCTCCCTCGGTAGCGATCACCGTCACACTGCAACGCTGCGTCAGGCCGAGGCCCGTCTTCGGATCAACGATGTGGGAGTAGCGGACGCCGTTGATCTCGACGAATTGGAACGCATCTCCCGCCGTTGAGACTGAACAGTTTTTGAGCCGCAGCATCCGGCTGGGCGGTCCGTCGGGCTTGTTGAGCGGGGCGATCCCGATCTTCCAGCCATCCTTTTCCGGTGGCGGATCGCCCGCTGCGATGTCGCCTCCGATCGCAATCAGGCAGCGAGTCAGACCGCGTTTCGTCAGCACGTCCCTCGCTTGCTGAGCGATGTAGCCTTTGGCGATGCCTCCAAAATCGAGCTGCATGCCGGGACGAAGCAGTTCGGCGGTGCGGGCCTTGGCGTCCAGCTTCACGTTCTTCCAGCCGACAAGTTCACGGGCGGCGGCCAGTTGCTGCGGATCGGGCAGTTTGCGTTCCTTCCGAGCGGCCCGCCAGAGTTTGATGACGGGGCTGATCGTGACATCGAACGCACCGTCGGTCGCCTCGGACAGGGAGGCCGATCGCGACAACATCTCGAACAATTCAGGACTGACCTCAACCTTCGAGCCGGTCCCGGCTGTCTGGCAAAGCCGCGATACTTCGCTCTCGGGGTTGTAGTCGCTGAGGATGCGATTCAGCTCCGTGATGCGGGCGAACGCGGCCGTCGCAGCCTCAGTTGCGACGGTCTCCGTTGGTGCGTAGAGTGTCACCTCAACCAGCGTGCCCAGCAGTGGCTTGGTGAACTCAAACCGTTCCAAGGCTTGAGCCATCACGATGGAGCCACTGGACCACAGCGTTAGGGTCGCCACGCAGGGCTTCGCGAGACCAATCATCCAAGAGGAACGGCCTCGGCTTCGGTAGCCCTCTTCCAAACGAGCTTTCATGATGTTTGCCTTCGCTTCGAGTTGTCCCATGAGTCTGACCACCACATTCAGCCTACGGCCATCAGTTCGAGTTGTCCAAGCGTTGTCGGCCGTTGTCCTCTCCGGCCTGATGGGCTTCACGTCGCCCGTCTTCGCAGCCGATGACGCCACGCAAGCGAAGACGCCCGCGGAGATGAAGCCGTACAAGTCGCTCATCCGCAACACGGATGTCTCGTTCGAGATGGTGCCGATTCCGGGCGGTGAGTTCGTCATGGGCAGTCCCGACAAAGAGGCCGATCGCGTCGAGGGCGAAGGACCACAACACAAGGTCAAAATCGAACCGTTCTGGATGGGCAAGTACGAGGTGACGTGGGACGAGTTTGAATTGTGGTCGCTGCTCATGGAAGTCCGGCTTCGCAAGTACAAGAAAGCCGAGACAACGCCGCTGGAAAAAGCAGCCGATGCCATCACGAAGCCGACTCCCCCCTACACCGACATGTCGTTCGGCATGGGCAAGGACGAACGTCAGCCCGCGATCTGCATGACTCAGCACGCCGCGAAGAAGTACTG
>JAYUFF010000912.1:0-26458 GCA_043738825.1 Schlesneria sp. | reverse complement strand
ACTCGGCCAGTGCTGATTTGTCTGAGGAAAGTTGGTCGCTCAGCTTTTGAAATGTTTCGCGAGCGCCACACCAATCCGTCTTGAGTTGTGCGTCCCGCGCCGTCGTCAATAACTCGGAGTACTGCTTCGGCAAGACCTCTTCCCGCGTCGATTTGTCCGGCGGCTGTGGCGGATCTGGAGGCGATGGCCATTGCATCTAAACGGCCATCGACAACAAGGCGACTCCAGCCAGACAAGCCACAAGGAGGAGAGGGCGGCGCGAAGTTGACAGTTCAGGTTCGGTCATCGAGTTACTCTTCAATTTGGTTGTTCGGAGATTGGAGATCGGTGTTCAGTTCGAGTGCGACACACTCAATGAAATGCTCGGTAGAGATCACTTTAGAAAAGGCAGCGCCGTCTGAATTTCGGCAACCGGTGGCGGTGGTCCGGGGCAGTGTGTGACCTTGAGCGTCAGCGAGTGCTCTCCCATCGAAATGGTTCCAGCCTGTGCGAGTCGCCAGATCGCAATCGGGCCGGTGAACGTCTGATTGATGTATGTCGGGCGAAGTCCGCCGCGCAGCGATAGTCGTTCGCCGTAGACCTTGATCTGAAGCGTTTGCCCCGGCCGCCAAGGGGCGGTGATGGGCGGTGTGTCTTCCGGGTAACTGAACGACGTTTCGTCTGTCCAGGTGTGCCCTGTCGTTTCGTCATCTAGAGCCAACTGCGAGCCGTCGATATGCACGTCGAACGAGCGGAAAAGGCCACTCTTGGCGGGAGACGTTCCCGTCACGGGTTGGAACGACAGGCCGGACGGGCCAGCCAAACTGTTGAACTCATTGATCCAAGTACTGGCGACCGTCGTAACCATCGGGCTCCTTGCCGCAGCCACCGCCGTATAAAGTTGCGACTGAAACTCATCCCACGTCAGGTCTCCGCGCCCATCGACTTTTCGCCACTCGCGATCGGCAACACTCAGTGCCGTCAGCATCTCTTCCTCGCGCAACTTGGCGTCAACATCCCACGGAACGTCGATCCGCTCACGCCACGGCTTTGTCAGTTCGCGAGGTTGAGTCTTCCAGCGCTGCCATGCCGCATTACTTGCATCCAACGGTTTGATGTACGCGATTAAGTCCTTCCTCAACCAACTCTTGACGGGCACTCTTCCAAACGCAGCCTTGATCGCGGCCAACTTATCCATCGGGTCTCGCACGCGAGCGGCGAAATCGCGCCAAAATGCCTTCACCAATTCCAACTTCCGAGCTTCATTCCATGGCTCCTGTCCGAATGACATGTAGGCGATTTCTCGCGGGGATTTCTTAGCGCCCGGCTTGAGTTGATCTTTGGTCCACGAGTGATTGATCCCGTCCCAAGCCTGCTTGACGGTCGCACTCCAAGCGACCAGTTGCTCGTGTCCCTTCGCGGACGGTTTTCCCCACTTCACTGACGAATCGCCGCTGTCGGTCGATGAGATCGACGCACTCTGCGACCGGTTGAATGAACCCGATTCCGTCGGGACAACTGCCGCGTCGCCGCCGACGCTGGTGTGCTGATCGCAACCACTCTGGCCTGACGCCACCCGTGCGGATGGCCGTTTCGTATTTCTCCCCCCTTTCGACAAGGAAACTCCGTATGTCCAGTTTGCTCTTGGATGATCCCACCACGACGGAAGCTCCGAACGTGGTGGCCGCCGATCGACTGCGCACCACGATGGCGGCGGTGCGGGTCTGTTTCACCTGGTTCGGCACGCGCAAGACACTCAGCCCCGAACAGAAGGCTCAAGCGGCCGAGTCGTTCGGGGCCGAGGGCCAGTATCTGACGGCGGGCAAAAAGTTGTTGGACGGGACGCATCCCGCGTTCAAGACGGTCACGGCCATTCGCGGGCGGATCATCAGCTTTTGGAAGGGGATTTCACTGCCCTTTCCCGAGCCGGGACTGCGGCTGATCCGTCAGCAGGACATTGCCGCGTTCGACGTGCAGATGACGACGCTGCGAGTCGAGTTGGAAGAAGCCGTCGGACAGCTCGATCAGCACTACGAAGAACTCAGAACTGCGGCACGCCACCGGCTTGGTTCGCTGTACAACCCCGGCGACTATCCGGCCAGCCTGCGTGGTCTGTTTGGGATCGCGTGGGAATTCCCTTCGGTGGAACCGCCCGAGTACCTGAGCCGTCTCAGCCCCCGGCTGTTCGAGCAAGAGTGTCAGCGCGTGACCTCCCGCTTTGATGAGGCCGTGCAACTGGCCGAAGAGGCATTCCTCAACGAACTCAACCGGCTGGTGTCGCATCTCACGGAACGCCTCAGCGGAAATGAAGACGGCAAGCCGAAGGTCTTCCGCGACTCGGCCGTGGAGAACCTGAGCGAGTTCTTCAGCCGCTTCTCGCAACTCAACGTCCGCTCGAACGCGGACCTCGACAACTTGGTCGAACAAGCCCGTCGCCTGCTGCGGGGCGTCGCACCGCAGCAACTCCGCGACAATGCGGCTCGCCGTCAGCACGTGGCCTCGCAACTGGCGGGTGTGCAGGCGTCCCTCGACGGGATGATGGTGGATCGTCCTCGACGCAGCATCATTCGCCCCAGCCAACGGGAACGCACCTGATGGATCTGTACATCGCTCCCGGCGGGACGGCGACGGCCATCTACAGTGAGGAAATCGACCTACACACTCTCGGCACAGCGACCATCACGCGGGCGAGCCATGTCGAGCCGAATGATTCCGGCCAGTGGTTCGCCAACATCGTGGACGGACCCCAACTCGGTCCATTCACCCGCCGCAGCGAGGCTCTCGCTGCGGAAGTCGCTTGGCTGACCGAGCATCGTCTGCTCAATCAGTCGTAGCTCACGCTCAACTCAGACAATCGACAATCACCCCTTCAGCCGCTTCGGAACCGTTCCGGGGCGGCTGTTTTCGTTTCCCCCTGTTCCCCTCTCCAAGGACACTGCGATGACCCAAGCCCAACTCAACCGAGCCGTTTCCAAGGCGACCGGCGATGACTGCGATGTCATCGACCGGCGCGGCTTCACACTCGTTGACGACGAACAACCACTTGAGGACGACGACCTGCTCGCCCTCGTCACCGACTGGCAACGCCTCGAAGCGGAACAGGACGCTGCGGCAAGACGCCGTCCGCAACTCGGGTCAGTGGCGTGACACGCCGCCGATTGAGCGATCCCCAGAAAGAACAAATCTTCGGGAGTGGTGGGCGAGGCTGACCCTCGTCCACCGCTCCCGCTCTCTGTCCCCGAATTTGTGCCTCCCGTTGTTCAACCCGTTCCCCAGCCTCATTTGGAGTGAATCCATGATTTCGATCTCACGTTCGTTGGCTCGACAGTTCCGTGCCGTCGCCCATCGCGCTGGTTTATCGGCCCGCCACGCGGGCTATGTGCGGTTGGTGGCGACTCTGGATGCCCTCAGCGTGTACGCGGCCAACCATCGTGTCGCCGTCGAATACCGGGGTGGCGGCCGGTTCATCGCGGCCGACCTCACCGTGCCGCTGCAACTCTTCGCCGATTGCGAAGGGAAGCGTCATGATCTGGTGACGATTCGGTTGGGCGAGCCCGGTCACATCGTTGCCACCTGGGATGAAGACGGGCTTCCTCAGCATCGGGACTATCTGTTCGCCGATGACGCCTCGATCCCCACGCTGCCGCCGCTGCCGGCCGAGTTTGCGGCCAACGAGCCCGACTTGTTGGTGGCTCTGCGGGATGTGATGGAGACGACCGAACAGAACGCCACCCGTTACGCCCTCGGCTGCATTCAGTTGAAGGGGCGTGGTTCGATGGCGGCCACGGATAGCCACCAAATGCTGATGCAGTCCGGATTCGTTTTCGGCTGGAGCGAAGATGTCCTCCTGGAAGCGAGCGACGTTTTTGCCAGTCGCGAGCTAGCACACGATCAGCCCGTCCAGATCGGGAAGACCGCCAACTGGGGGACGGTTCAAGTGGGAGCCTGGACGATCCACCACGCCATTCAGAAAGAGGGGCGTTTCCCCGACCTCGATCGCGTGATCCCGGCGGCTTCCACAGTGGTCACGCGAATGCAGCTCGATGCCGACGATGCCGAATTTCTGTCGGAACGCATCGAGCGGTTGCCGGCGGATGACACGCCGGAACGTCCCATCACCGTGGACCTCAACGGCAGCGTCGCGATTCGGGCTCGTCAGAACGACACGTCGCCCCTGACGGAACTGGTGTTGAGCCGCTCGCGCCGCATCGGGCCGGAACTGCTCGTGCAAACCAATCGCGAGTTCCTCGCCCGGGCGCTCGACCTGGGGTTCACGGAGTTCGGCTTTATGAGCACCGAAGCCCCGTGCGTCTGCACGGATGCGACGCGGACCTACGTCTGGCAGATGCTCGATCCCAAGAGCGCTCTGGCGGCGACCAGCGACGCCCACTGCATTGCCACCCCGGCGGCCACCTCTTCGTCCCGCCCCAACCTGTCCGATCGTCGGACAACAACTCGTTCCCAAACCTCTTCCTTAAAGGAACAACGCATGCCCACGAACAACGGCAGTTCAGCCCCCGTGAACCGCCTCCCCCCATCGTCCGGAGCGGCGACGAGTCCTGGGACCGCTCCCTCGTCTCCAGCCCCCGCGTCGAATGATCTGATCGCCCAGGCCGAATTGGTGCGTGACTCGCTGCGGACGACGTTACTGAACGTGACCACGCTGATTTCGGTGGCACGGCAGCAGCGCCGGCAGTCCCGGTTGATGAAGACCACGCTCGCATCGCTCAAGCAGTTGCAGCAGCTCGAAGCGTGACACTTCACCGCCGGGCGCAGTGATGGCCCCTTTCGTTTCTCTCACAGGAGGATTTCTCTCATGCCCATGACAGTGAAGGTCGGCCTCGCCAAGAAGGTCGGCCAGCCTGATTTCGGTTCGCTGGGCGCGAGCTGCGACATCGAACTGGAACTCGACGGTGGTTTGCTGTTCAACGATCTCGACGGACTGCAACAGAAGGTGCGGGCGGCCTACACCGCCTGTCGCCAGGCCGTGAACGATGAATTGGCGGGGCAAGCGGGTTCCGCATCGTCCGTCTTGAACTCGAATGAATCGGATCGCTCTCAAAGTAATGCCAACGGCCACGAACGCGGTACCGGTGGCGGCTCGCCACACGGGAACCCGAATCGTAACTCCGATCGCGGCGCGAATGGCTCACAAAATGGTCGTTCGCCCAACGGCAACCGGCGGGTGGCCACGAGCAGCCAGGTGCGGGCGTTGCATGCGATCGCCACACGTCAGAACTTCAACCTCACCGAACTGCTGCGCGAGCGGTTCCACATTTACAAAGCGGAAGAGCTGTCGCTGCGCGAGGCCAGCCAGTTGATCGACGAACTGAACGCCACCCACGGGAGCCGCGCATGATCGCATTGGCCGATCCCGTGTCGGATGCCTCTCACATCGCCGAATCGCTGACCGGCCGCGACTACCTCTCCTGGTCGGCCATCAGCACCTATCTGAGATGCCCGCTGAAGTACCAGTACCATTACCTCGATCAACTCCCGGAAGAGTTTGTCTCCGCCAATCTCGTCTTCGGGTCGGCCATCCATGCGGCGCTCGAAGCGTTCTTTGGCGAACACCTCGCATCGAAACGGTCACTCAGCGTCGATGCACTGCTGGAGGTGTATCACTCCACCTGGAGCCAAGCCGATCTTGCCAGCATCCAGTTCAACAAAACGGAAGACCTAGCCAGTCTCGGCTCGCTGGCCGAACGGATGCTGCAAGCGTTCGTGGCCAGTGACCTTTCACGTCCCGCCGGTTCCATCATCGGGATCGAAGAAGAACTCCGGTCTCCGGTCATTGCCGACTGCCCCGACCTGCTGGCACGGCTCGATCTGATGGTTGAGACCGACGAGGCATTTGTGGTGACCGACTTCAAGACGGCGCGAAGCCGCTGGTCACCGGGTGATGTCAACGCGGCCGAGGGGCAACTGATCGTGTACCACGAGTTGGTGCGGCAGTTCGCCGACAAACCGATCAGGCTCCAGTTTGCCGTCATCACCAAGACGAAACAGCCCGAGATCGTGATCCAACCGGTCGCCGCCGATCCCGCGCGGATCGAACGCATCCGCCAACTCATTCAGCGTGTCTGGGCCAGCATCCAGTCGGGAATCTTCTATCCCGTTCCGAATGCGATGAATTGCCCCTCGTGCGGGTATCGCGAACGCTGCGCGCGGTGGGCCGGGTAGCCGACCGTTTCTTTTCCCCACCATCCCCTTCGGAAAGGAGGCATCCATGCCTGACCTGTGCGACGGCGAAACGGCCGAAGTCTGGGGTTCAGGATCAAAGCCCTATCAACTCAAGAATGTCGGCGGCGTTTTCTCGTGTAGTTGTCCCGCGTGGAGGAACCAGTCTCTGCCGATCGACCAGCGTACCTGCAAGCACCTGCGCCAATACCGGGGCGAGGTCGTCGAAATGGCCCGTCTCGTCGGCGTGGTCGCCACAACCCCACTGCCAGAGCCGAACACCGCTTCAGCCCCGCCGCTGTTGCTGGCCGAGTCCTGGAACCCCGAGACCGATCCACGCGGCTGGTGGGTGAGCGAGAAGCTGGACGGGGTGCGCGCGTATTGGGACGGAACTCAGTTCCTGTCCCGAAACGGCAACCGGTATGTCGCGCCCGAATGGTTCACTCGGGGACTGCCCGACTCGCCGCTCGACGGCGAGCTGTGGGTTGGCCGCAAGCAGTTCCAGCGCACCGTCTCGATCGTGCGCCGCAGCAATGCCGCCGAGTTGTGGCGCGAGGTCCGCTATCTCATTTTCGATGCCCCCGCGCTGGCTCTGCCGTTCGAGCGGCGTCAGGCATCCGTGACGAAGCTCCTCGCCGCCAATCGACCCCCGTATGCCCTCGAACTGGCTCAGTCGGTCTGTCGAAGCGCGGAGCATCTGACCCGAGAACTCGCGCGGATCGAAACGCTGGGGGGCGAGGGGCTCATGTTGCGCCGCCCGGCCTCGTTGTATGAGCCGCGTCGCTCCTCGACTCTGCTCAAGGTCAAATCGTTTCACGACTGCGACGCGATCGTCATCGGTCACGAACCGGGGATGGGCCGTCACAAAGGCCGGCTCGGTGCGCTGCTCGTTCAACTCCCGAACGGGATCCGGTTCGCCTGCGGCACGGGACTGTCGGATGCCGAGCGTGACCTGCCGCCCGCGATCGGCGAGGCGATCACCGTGAAGTATCAGGAACTCACCGAAGGCGGCGTGCCACGGTTTCCCGTGTTTGCGGGTGTTCGTGGTGAGGAACCTGCCGTTCAACACACCGTCATTTCTCAATCCACCAGGAAAGGCCATGAAACCATGTCCAATTCGACCACTACGGTCACTCCGGCGAAGAGACGATTCGAGTTCGTCGGAGGAAACAGTTCCAAGTTCTGGGAAGTCCGAACTCGGGGAACGGATGTCCTCACCTCCTACGGCCGCATCGGCTCGACGGGTCAGACATCGTGCAAGTCGTTCAAAACGGAGGACGCTGCGTCGGCGCACGCCGAGAAGCTCGTTCGCGAGAAGACTGGCAAGGGCTATGTGGCGGTCGGGTGACATCCACCCCGGCCCAGCGCCGTCCCTCGAAACAACACCCAGGCACTCAATTTTCACAGGGAGACCCGCAATGGGAGCTCGTACAAGACTCAACGGGGCCGCATTGAACGGCGCACTCGTCGTCGGCGGACTCGTCGCGCTGGTCAGTGGCAACCTCACCGCCGGAGTCGTGGTAAGCGCGATCATGGCCGTGATCGGCGTTCTCTCGGGTGACATCCGTTTTTCCGGTCGCAAGTAAGGCGCGGGAACCCGTCACCCGATGGCCCCGACCTGTCAATGAAACAATCTGCTCCCCCTTTGAAGGAGACGACCACATGCCCGCACTCACCGTGGCGGAAAAAACGCACTGGAAGGACCGCCTCTCCAAACGCATTGACCGTCGCATCGAAGCCATCTCCGCCGAAGACCCGCCGTTGCTGAAGCGTGTCCGTGAGCAGGCCCGTCAGCAGGCGTTGGAGTCGCTTGGAATGGCGGAAGCGCAGCGCGAACTCGAAACTGTGCGAAAGCAAAAGGAGCAACTCGACGAGCGCGAAGACGAACTCAAGAGCCAACTCCTGGCGCGCGTCCGTGGGGTTCACACCAACCAGGTGGGCAGCACGTACGGGTGCGATACCGAAGTCAACAGCGCGATCAAGACCCGCGTCGAGGCTCACGAGGAACTGCTGTTGAAGAGCAGCGATGTGGGCCAACGCATCGTGGAATTGCGGCGCGAGAAGGACAACCTCCTCGATGTTGTCTGGCTCGCAAGCTCACCCACCCAGATCAAGGAACTGTGGAGCAAGGTGGCCGAGTTGCTCGGCGATGAACCGACACGGCTCGAACGCGAGGCACTGGTGATCCCGGCGGTCACCGATTGACGTCTCCGAAGGAAGCCATTGTTACCCTCCGTCTCCAGCCACCCTGACAAGGTGGCTGGAGGCGTTCATTTTCTTTAGCTATCGCGCGGCATGCACTGTCTCAGATAAGTTGCCCGATATCCCGGCTGCGAATACATCCCGTCGCAACACTCGGAGAGTATGACCTGGTTAGTCCGGAGTGGGGGCTTCTGTTTCGGACGGTCACCTTGGCCATTTGGAGTTCGAGCCCGTTCCGCTTCGGATCGCTCGCGCTCACCACGCGGATCGGGATCGCGCCCCACACGGCCAACGGCGTCTACGCAGAGCGTTCGTACGGCGGCACGCAGTTTAGAAAGTCGGCCGAGTTTACGTTTCGGGATGCCGACGATCAGTCGCAGTACGGCGTGACGGACGCTTGGCGGCTGATGGCTCCGCGCTGGCAGCGCATGGTTGCCACCGGGGAGGCCAGCGGCGGGCAGGCGTGGCGGGAGAACCCGGTCACGGCCGGCGAACGCACGCTGTATCCGTATCCCGGAGCGAAGAAGATGAGCGGCGGCGGCGGCATGGTTTGGGTCAATTCGTTCAAGCTGTACGACCCGCAGGCCGGACGATCGGTCGCGCTGGGGCCGGTCTATGAGGAGCCGGAGCTGGCCAGTTTGAAGGAAGGGTCGCTCAACGACTCGTACAAATCAATTTCTACGTGATTTCATGATTCGTGATTGCGTGATTTATATCTGAGCAATTTTCAAGCGAGCTGAGTTGTCAACAACTCAACAAAAGGGGGATTATTGTGGCACTGGTCGAGTTTGGAAAGTTAAAGCACAAACCGCAGACTGCGGCCGTGTCTGCTGCGGCCACTCAGTCGCCAGTACCGGGCAATTCGTTTGCGCCACTGCCCACGGGAGTTGTCATGTCGGCCGGCAGCATCAGTCCCGACGAACTGGCGGACTTGAGACGACTGGGAATCGACCCCAACGGCCCGATCCCCGAGAATCTGCCGGACATGATTGCCCGCGCCGTGGAGGAGGCCCGTCGAGACAACGAGAACCCGCCGCCGCCACTTCCGCCCAACACACCGCCGCTCAGAGTGGACATCACGCCGATTGAGATGCTGCCCGTCGCACAGCAGCAGCAAATCCGGGCCAGTCTGCATCAGGCGATGGCGGCGGCATCGCAGAATAATATCTCGCAGAATAATATCTCACAGCAGAGCGTCTCACAGTCAGCAGCCCCGACTGAGTTAGATGATCCCACTCAGCTTCAAATCGTGAACGATCTGGATCTGAGCAGGCTGCAACCGGCTGCCGTTCAACCGCAACCGCGAGTTGCTGCGCCAGTACCAGCGGCCCCACCCGCTGCGCCAGAACCGGTCTCCCCGGCCGCGATGAGTGCCGTCTCCAACGACAACGGGTCCATTGCTGGCATCAAAAGCTGCCCGCACTGCAAGTGGGATCTCGCGATAACAGACCCGATCGAAGTGTCGCATATCGACAAGCAGCGGTACGTGATCTCGATCATGGGCGGCGTGCCATTCGTGAAGAGCTACGAGCTGTTCGGCGGACGGGCCGAGGTCGAGTTCCGTTCGGCGAACTTCGGCGAGCTGGACGAATGCTACCGTCAGGCATCCCAAGACATGGTCGCCCGATGTGGTGCCGTGGCCTACGAGGACTTCGTGGACGCCTTCAAAATGTACCGTCTGGTAACGCAGCTCGGCAAACTGCAACTGTCCGGCAACATCATGAAGTTCCCCGACGCCATCAAGAAATGGGAGTTTGATGGTGAGGATAAATCTCCGGACTTATCGGCGTCACCGTTTAGGGGTGTCAGTCTTCAATCTGACTGCGATCCGCAGGGATCGGCAGATCTCAAATCGACTCGCCAGAGATGGGAGTTCCAGGTGGTGGGACTGGTGCGTTCGGTGCGTCCAGGGACTGCGATAAAAACCTTACGATGAAGATTGACCGTCCATCGACAACGTCAGCGGCTCTGGCAAACGATTGAGCTGGTTTTCATCGCGCAGTGGAGTTCGCCAACTTCGACCGGGCATTTCCAATCAGGCGTTATCGCTGGTGACAAATCAGCCCAGCATGATTGCGAACGCGAAGATCGAATTGTTCCAACTGAGTTGTTGACAACTGAGCTGAGGTACGCGGATGCCGCATTCGATCGCCAGAGTACGGTTGTCGTCCGCCGGAGTCAGTCTCAAGCAGATGGGAGAGCCACACAGGTTGAGATTTGGTCTGATTTTTCGGTCGTAGCCACATCCCCCTCGACACACGCCCTATGTCGCACCGTCGGGCAGCAGCTCAACACCTTGGATTCGCTCATCACGCTGAAGGGAGAGGATGGCCTTGGTGAGGTCTCTCGCATGCCGCTTGCTGCTGTTGCTGCAATGGTGCTGGAGTGCCTGGCTGAATGTCGCGCCGACTGGTTGCTCCAGGATCGCAGCATGCTGATCCGAAAGAGCCAACCCCAATGGATCAGCTCCCAAGAGTTCTTGTGATTGCGCTAACATTCGATAGATGGTTTGGATTTGCCTTGAAGAGAATGCTGCCTCGAATGTGGAGAGTCCTATCTCAATACTATTAACAAATACATGAATACACTTAGGCGAAGCGCAGTCATGGCTGCGCTTCGGAGGCGCAGACGAGCCTGCGCTTCCCGACTTGCTGACTGAGCGATCTTTGACGACCGACTCAACACCCAGGGTGACACCCGTTTTCTGCGGTACGAGGGTGCATCGCAGGCTTCGATACCGTTTATCACGAACAATCAAGCCGCTCGTCATCAATCGCGAAACAGCCGCCTGGACGGTTCGCGAGCCTAAGCCGGTCATTTCGGCCAACGCGGTGATGCTGAGAAAGGCTGGACGGCCTCCGTAGCGGGTTGATGTCAGGAAGACGGCCAAGAGAACACGCCACTCTGAGTCAGTCCGAAGTTTGAGCTGGCACAACTTGGTCGCCACCTCCCATTCAATCCAGGCACCCACGTTGCCGGGTTGATGTTCCTGCTTTCTTTGATGTCCACGCTTCGCCTTGGTCACGCGTATTTCTCCATAAGTTTGATCACGTCGTTCCATACAGGTAGCCCGTCCTCATCCTCAAACCGCCCTTGGTCGAAGACAGTCGTCTCCCATCGCAACTTGAAGCCCGGCAGCACTTGATCAACGGCCGTCTCAAACGCGAAGTCGATGGCGGCGGCGAGTAGGCAGAGCTCGTCCTTGCGGCAGGACAGCAGAAACCCATCGTGGATGGGGGCCAAAAGGCGAACATTCTGCCGATCGAGATAAATCACGGTGAGACGCATGATGTCGCTGCCGGTCGATTGGATGGGGAAGTTCTGCCAAGTTCGAGGGTTGCTCCCGAATGGAACCCGACTTCGCCATCCGCACGGTGTGGCGATGTGGCCACGGTCGAATGCTGCCTGTACCGTCCTCCCAAAAGTCGGGGAACAGGCGGTGGTGCTCGTTGAGCAGCGATTGGGCGGCCCTTTGGTTGATTCCGAGGCGTGGTGCAATACCAAATGCCGTCTGGCCGTAGAGCACGCCCAGATTGACCGTCTTGTACGCCTTCCGTTTCTGTGGATGCGTCTGCTTGGTTGCACCGCTGGGCGCTGCACCCGCACGGATGGCGAACTCCATGTGGCAGTCGGGCGCTGAGTACGTTTCCGTGAGATTCTTGTCTCCAGAAAGAGCTGCTGCGATTCCAATCTCCTGTGCCACGTAATCGACGTGAACCAGGACATGGTCTGGAGACTCCGGAACGATCAGGTATCGCATCCATTTCGGGGCGCTGAAAATGAACTCTCGCGGCTGGTTGCGACCGGTCACCGATCGAAACACAGCGGTGGAGAAATGGTGACGGCCCGCCTGGGAGTCGATGGCGAGTACGCGCTTCGATAGGTGCTTCAGTGTCTTATTGACCTGCCGAACCTAGCCGATGAACGGGTGGAGCGTCTCCAATGACTTGAGTGTGTCGTCGTCGATGGATAGGAGCCTTTTTCCTGTTCGCGGATCGGACCGCACCGGCCGTACAATACCGGTGGATTGGGTTCAAGCGATCAGGGCCTTGCGAGAAAGCGCACCGTCAACGAACACCGGGTGAACGCTGTTGACTCCCGCCGCCAACTCTTCTCGTATCTCGTGCCGCGATCGGGCAATTTTCGAGTACGTCTCCCGGTCGATGGGGATCCCGCGAAGCTCCATCCGTGCCACCGCCTTGAGGTACTCGACCCAGACGGCCATCAACTGTGGGTCGATTGAATCGCGCAGGCGCTCATAGAGCGCGAGCGTGCCGTCGCAGTCTGAGAAACAGTAGTCGATGATTTGCTTTTGATCAGAAGCGGAGTCGAAGTCGAACTTCAACGACACAATTCGATCCCGCAATTCATTCTTTTCGGCCGGGGCGAGATGCGGCAACCCTTGTTGATGAAGCGCAAACGACAACCCTGCATCGAGTGAATTCGGCTTATTCGACATCCTGCGAAATGCCGAGAATGTGTCGAACCAGTTGTGGGGGACCGGGATCTTGAGCCGTCGGAGGTACTCCATCTCGGCGGTGGCATAGTGCGCGACAAAGAAGTCATCCGTGTGGTCGGCAAATAATTTTCTCAGTTGCCGAGTTCGTCGCCAGAATGAGTGTCTTTGACCTGAGCGGACGCCAACTGCGCATAGGACCACGGGCACGAATGCCGTCTCTTCGCCAATCCGGCCGTCAGAGTAACCCCATTCACAGTCGATCCCCCAAATCTCTAGCTGTGGCTTGGAACCCATGTCTACTTGAGCTCCTCCCCCTCGGTCAGGGACTGGTACACCCGGTGGCTGCGATCGCGGATGAAGTGGTCTTCTCCGATAGCCTCTCCCAGCATCTCACCGGTCGGTTTCGGCGGTTCATTCACCAGCGTTGCCAGAGGTTTTTTCTTGACGCGGTACCGCGCCGAATCCTTTTCCGAGACCACTCGGATCTGATTGGTCTCGAAGAAGTCGTTGTCTATCGAAAGTAGCGACCGCAGGCTTTCGTACCAGCTATTTCCGGAGGTCACCTTGATGATCCACAGGCCATAGCGATTTGCTGACAGGTTAAAATAAGGGAGCACCCGAACCGCTTTGAGTTCGTTTGAGATCTCTTTGCGCAGTTCCTTATCGACAGAGTAATACTCCACGTCTATCGCATCCGGCTTCGGCTTCCAAACCACCAACTTGGTTGGCAACTCCAAATTCCGATATAGACGGAACCACTCAAGAGGCCCTGGTCTCCGGATCGCGACAGCGATGCCGGATGTGAGGTCGAGTTCTTCGCCCGCAGAAAAGTCGTCCTCGACCTCCTCGCGCAGTACCACAAGCCGACCGCCAGCTCGTGGAGTGATTCGCTCTTCCTCTTCACTTGGAACGACGAGCCTGTCGCTCGCCGATATGCTCGGAGAGTTCTTCTCGGTTTTTTCCTTTAACTTGAGCAACGCCGTCGTGTCGTGCGGAGTAGCCACACCATTGTTGCCCACTCGTTTTCGTTTCTGCTCGTTCATTCATGCAACTCCTCAGTCAGATTGCTTTTTGATTTCGGACTCGGTGCCTCACACATCGCGACGGCACCAACAGAGTTAGTTCTCGTGGCCAGTCTCTTTGAGGCTAGCCACTGTCGATGGCGATGAAACCCCATCAATCACGCGGTCAGAGACCGCGACGCTCAAGCTCGTCCGCAGCAGCGCTAGCCCGCGCTCCCGCTGCTACGGGGGGTTGGGTCGCTATCGATTGTGGGGACGTGAGGCCCGAGGCAAGAAACGCCTCCAAGTCCGCGACAAGTACGTAGCGCCGCCCGCCTACCAAGAATGTGCGCAACTTTCGCCCGCGTGTGCCGGTCAGAATCCATCTCCACAACGAACTTGTGTGGACACCGAGGCGACGTGCGGCCTCGTTGATTGAGAGGCGGGGGGAGTCAAGAAGGGCTGATGTCACTTAGAATCTCCTGCGGTTGTCCGGCCCGGAGTGGGCTGGTTCGCAGGAAATTGGACTCGAATGCGATCACACAGCGATCACCACGACATAGCATTTGCGATGAAATCGTGATGACGCGATCACAGGGCGATGACAGGATGACAGTGCGATGATCTGGTAGTCATTTGAGCTGTGGGTCGATTCGGTAGCTAAGATCATCTTTTTCACCGTCTTTATGAACTAGAATCTGGGAGCCACACTTCTTAGGGCAACTATTGACTTGACTCATCATGGGCTAGAGCGGCCAAAGTGACCGCCCCGCCCGTCATTTTTCACGCACCAGCAATCGTCTCCGTTTTCGCGGTCAGTTCTTTGAACGTCAGACGCTTGCCGCGAACCGACTTCATCACCTTGCGGAATCTCGCTCTGTCGTTCCCGCCGCGTTCATTGAAGCGGTAAGCCTGCTCGGCACAGTACCGAGTGAGATGCTTCGGGGCCACAGAGACGTGGGTTCCGCCCAGTGTCCGCTTGAGCAAGCTCCAGAAGTTTTCCATGCCGTTCGTGTGGACTTCACCTTCAACGTAAGTCACGGCATGGTCAATCATCTTGTGGACGTAGAGCGTCGAGAGACCTTCGTAGGACTTGAGGGAGTCCGTGTAGACGGTTATCCCCGCCTTGACGTGTTTTTTGATGTGGTACTGGAGCGTGCTTCGCTTCTGATTCTTCACGATGTTCAGCCGGACCTGACTCAGAACGTCGTCACCGTTCCCACGTTGCAGGATGCCGTGAACAATCGTCTTGCCGCTCATACCGGTGCCGGTGATTTTCCGGTCGCGAACGTCTCGGTGCATGTTGGCAGATAGTCCACCAATCGCCGACTCGTCTGATTCGCAAACACCGCTCAACTGTTCGGACGATTCTTGAGCCATCGCCGTCCGAACTCGGTGGAGCATGAACCAAGCCGTCTTCTGGCAGACGCCAAGAGCGCGGGCCAGTTCGCAGGACGAGATTCCATTCTTGGCGTTCGTGACACACCAGACGGCGACGAGCCACTTGTCGAGTCCGAGCGGACTGTCCTCGAAGATCGTCCCGACTTTCGTGCTGAACTGCTTGCGGCATCCCTTATCCCGACATTGGAACATGCGGCGACTCTTGATCTCGCCGACATGAGTCCCGCCACACTTGGGGCAAGTGATGACGCCATCGGGCCACTTGATCGACACCATGAACTGATGGCACACGTTCGGGTCCGTGAAGAATCGCACCGCTTCAATCAACGTCGTTGGCAGGTTCATCGGACATCTCTTCCCGTTTGGGACGTGTCCGCTAGAATGGCAAGTGCTACGTCGCACTCTGGCGGAAACGTCGGTTTGTGATTGCGTCCCGGTGATTGCTCTAACAGTCACCGGGATTTGCTTGACGGTCTTATTGTAATTACCAAAACAGGACTGTCAACTCTCAATCGGGGGTTGACGGATGCTTTTCTGTAATTACAATGGCCAGCATGAAAACCAAATCATCCACAATTGGCAGACCGCCCAAGCCGGACAACGAACGGGCGGGAGAAGTGTTTCAGGTCCGGCTCACTGCTGACGACAAACAGTCGTGGCGTGAGGCGGCTGAACGCGCAGAACTACCGCTCGCCGCTTGGATCAAGGACCGGCTGAACAAAGCCGCCAAGCGTGAAGCCCTGAAGGGCTAGCGGAGACCGGGGGAGTTGAACCCATCCGTGCGCACACGGTCCCTCCGGCAGGGTATAAGACTGCTGCGCCACCCGAGACGCGGGCCGACCTCCGTTACTACGGGAACGGCAAAGACGCGTGAATGTTGAACGTGGTATTCATGGGGTGATGTTGACACCAATTGTCGTGGCAAGGTTCGCCTTGCCGCAATGTCTGTGGTAGCTTGAGCATTTGCCTGTCGATGTTGACAGCAGGACTGATTATCGCAAAAATGTGATAAGGTTTGGTAATGCCACAGACCGAAGTAATGGTGTTCCGCGAACCAAACGGGGACGTTCCGCTTCAGGAGTGGCTCGGTACTCTGAAAAAGAGCAATCCCACCGTTTATGCAAAGTGCCTTCAGCGCATTCTTGCTCTAGGAAATTTCGGCTACGAACTTCGTCGGCCATTGGCCGACCCGCTTCGCGACGGTATCTATGAATTACGCATCCGAAACTCGCACATCAACTACAGAATGCTTTACTTCTTCAATGGAAAAAACGCTGTTGTTTTGACGCATGGTCTCACGAAAGAGGGGGAAGTCCCAAACACTCAAATTGATCTGGCCGTAAGGCGAAAGACGCTAGTTATCAAACAACCTGACAAACACACTGCCGATTGGGATGCATGACATGGCAAAAACGAAGGACTTCGCATCGTTCATTCGGAAGCAACTTCAGGCCGATCCAGACTTGGCGGCTGCTGTTGCCAATGAATCGTTCAACGCCAATGTGGCGGTTCAAATCCACGATGCTCGTATCGCCGCTGGACTAACACAAAAAGAACTGGCAGACCGCATCGATTCTCACCAAAGCGTTATCGCACGCCTTGAAGACGCGGACTACGACGGCCACTCTCTTGCAATGCTTCGTCGCTTAGCAGATGCGTTGAGCTGCACGTTGGCTGTCGAATTATTCCCAAAGCAACCGACTGTCACACACGCTCCGCTCGCCCAAGAACTAACATTTACTATTGAATCAGGCCCGGTAACTGTTGGTTGGCCAACTAGCGATGTCAACACAACAGATGCCACATCAGCCTCGGCCATCTAGGAGGATGGCTTTTATGGCCAAGAAGAAACCAGCCACGACGAAAACCGGAATGACGAGACGCCCCAGCAATAATCGGAGCCGGGAGACGGCTGTCGTTTCACAGTTGAAGCTTCAAACAGTTCGGCTCGTTGAGTCCAGCAGCAAACTTGTTCTTCGTGAAGGTGCCCATCCAACAGAGCACACCGTAACTATTGGAGTTGGCCATGCAATTGTTCAGGATGAAGTAACCAACACGATCAACATCGCCGTGCGAGTAGAAATTGATGCGCGACCACCAGGAAAAAGGGATGATTCGTCGCGAATGACGATCATGGTGCTTGTCGAATGTATTTACACATCCGAAAAAGAATTATCCAACGACGAAGCGGCTGGGATGGTTGGAATGGGGGCTTTATCGGCTTGGCCTCATTTACGCGATTTCGTTTCTTCGGTGACGATGCGAATGGGACAGCCCCCGCTTGTCCTGCCGCTTTTGTTTCTGAATCCCGAGACAAAATCTCTTGCGCTCGTGGGTGGAAATGCGTTTGTTAGCCCTGCGGCTCAGCCAACAGCCAAGGTCCGCAAATAACTCTTCTGTGACAATACCCGGTCTCCCGCCATCGGGACGCAGCTCGCGCCCGCTCGGCTTTGTTCACGCTGCTGACGTGACAGCCCAACCGCTCCGCAATCTCTGCGGTGCCGAATCCCTTGGCCCTCAACTTGGCGATCTTGGCGCGATCCGCCTTGCGACCACTGAATCCGCCGGGCTGGGTCGCGAGATGCTTTTCGATCCGCTTCCGCAGTTCAGGCGGCAACCGAGCGGCGAGGCATTCCCTCAACAAATCCTTGGTGCGTTTGTAGGATGACTGCATGCTGGCAAGTCCGGGCTGGGAAGATCACGGCGGAAAGCCGACGATTTCAGTTCGGATACCCATGATGAGTCAAGTCAATAGTTGCCCTTCTTAGCGTAGTCACGTGAAACTTTGTTCAGTCGGTATACCCCAGCAATTACAGCCTTATTGCTTGGGTTCGCATCCTTTTCCCATGCATCTTCGGCGAGACTCTTCCAACAAACCCATCCCTCGCGATGTTCACAACTCAATAGGCGTTTGAGGATTGCCCGCAGCAAACCGGTGAGCTTAAGCTGCCCGTTATCTTTGAATTCGACGTTTATTGGCCGGATGACCCAATTGCCAAACTCCTCCAATTCTGCCGCTTGCGGGGAGGACATCGGAGTTAATGCATCGCCGCCTTTGGAGCTACTGCTCCCTTCGCCGGCCGTCTGTGTCTGACCGCTCTCGTTAGACATTACGACGGCATTTGGAGGCGTCAGTGCTGCTGGTGGAATTGCTTCGCCGAGCGTCACCGGAGCGCCCGTGCCCGCGACGGGCTGTCGCGTGGCCACATCTTCGCCTCTCTGCCAGGTTGAGCTGCCATTCGACGCATCGGTTCCGATTCCGGCGAGGGGAAACCCTTCTTGGTTTCTACGGGCAGTCCCAACAATCGGCGAACCAGACTCGGTTTGTTGATATCTGTCAAAAGTTCCAACTGGTGGCGCAGGGGGGAGCCTGATTAGTTTAAGTACGTCCGACTGTGCCGCGCTGATAGTTGTGCGAGCTCTATCGAGCATGTGTTTCACTGTATCGACGATTAAGGAGACTTTAGTCAGGTCCGGCTGCTCACTATCGAAGGGTACACGCAGTTTTCGGCACAAATGCGATACTGAGACCCACCAACCCGGCAATGGTGGCAACTCTCCCTGACTGAATATACTGATAACCGGCTGCTCCGCAGCATTCGATGTTCTATCACGGTGCAGCGAAAACTCCGAATCGCCGCCGTTGGTTAGAATTGCCTGCGGACTGTCATCGATTGGGAGGCGGCCCAGTGGACGTGGGTCGAATTGATAAATAAAGTTTCCCACATCCGGACGATGCCAACCGGAGTCGATCAACCATCCCAACTCAAACCATTCGCGTTGCTGTGGAGATGTTAGCATTGTGTCAGCAATGACTTTGCGGAGGTATTCACGCTCAGTATCAATTTCGTGTGCGCTATAATACCATTCACCGTCAGTACGAATGTCCTCGTCATTCCTAGGACGCCGCAGGGTTGCATATATCGACTCTTTGAAGTCGGGCCCTGCATTCGCGGGGAGACTTCGTTCTGCCACGTTCAGAATCACCCAAAATGGCGAATTGGATTTCGTGTCCACAAAGTCGCCGCCGTAACTTCTCAAACCTTGGATATCGTTCAATGCGGCAAGTCGGAAATCGTTGCTTCCGCCAACGAATGCCTGATCGAAGCTCCACAGGAACTGGTTGGCGTACACACCCAAATTGAAGGCCGACAGGTTAGTGTCGGGGGCATTGCTCGGAGAAAGTTCAGTCAAAGTGATCTCCGATAAAAGGGCGAACACGATCTTCAGCCGCATTCCTTCGCAATCCGGGTCGCGGTACTGTCCTAGCTTTGTGTTGGTCGTCAGAACAATGTCCCCGGTGGTGCGACCTGCTCGGGGATGATTGGCGGAGTGCGGTTGACCAGACGTCCTTGACTGAGCATATCCGCTCGCGGTTCCAAGTGGTATCGCGACCCCCTTGGGACGGAATGCAACTCAAGAATTTCGTGCCACACCGAAAGCACGGTCAGTATTTTGTCGGCAGAACAGCGGTGAACAACGCCCCGGCTTAGCAGGACGTGCGTCACGCCGTATTTGAGACAGACGCGAGGAAGTGGCTCGCCTTTCTTCATTCCGCCCCGTCCGCGATCACCACTGATAACGATCCAACCTTCGTTGGCAATGCGCGGAATCCAATCCTCATCCCGCACGCCTTGCGCCTGAAAATCCAAAACATGGCTGATCTTGGCGTCTATTGCGCTCACGTCAGCCACCAAGGTTTTCAGTCGTTCAACGTGGGGCTTGCCGATGCACTCGTCAAAGAGAATGAGGCGCTGTCTAGGCGACATCTCGGTTGATGAGGTGGTCAAAGTACGAGCAAGCCAATCTGATCTTGTTTTCTGGAACACCATACGCATCAGCCGCCGCGCTGATGCCGCCTTCTGTCCGCACAGCTTCCCAAAGGGCGTGTGCGCTGTATCCGCAATCGGCGACGATTGGCTCGCCGAATCTGATATGAGGATTCATTTGAATTGTGTCTGGGCCTGTGCCCCAAGCGGTATATCCCGCAGCAAGACCGTCTGGCCCGAATTGGACTTGGTCCATGTACAGTTCAGCAATCTCTCCGAAGAGATGTTGTTTTTTGTTCTTACCGGAAATTTGGACGTGATGACCCTCACGCTCCAACACAAGTTCTCCGGCGGCGCTGCCCTCGCGGATGACAAACGTTTTGTGCCGCATCGCGAAAGGGTATTTCGTGTCGAACGTTTCGCTTGCGATGTCTACGGCCTTGCGGATTTTCTGAAGCGGAACGTCAAACTGGCTGCGGATGGCTCGGATCGCCATCGTCTGAACAAAATCCAAGAATGAGACCGTTCGCTCGTTGGCATTTGCGATCTGAGCCTCAACGACCCCACTGTTGCGTGCATCCCCAAAAACCCAGCGGTTCAGGGTCTGGGTTCTCACGCGAGCGTACAGCGCGGCTTCTGCTGGTGTGTAGAGGCCGATCCCGAGAGTGTATTCATCGGGCGGATACTTCGGCGCGGTGGTTGGGCGAACCATTTCGGCAATCATGGGGTCATTGTCGGTATGAGTAACTTCCGCGAACTGTTACCGGCCTTCAATCTCTAGTCCGCCGTGCGCTTCAGCACGCTCTTGGCGGCTCTCACGGCGACCCTGCGCAGCCATGCTGCCACAGTGACGCCCTCAACGCCAGCGGCTTGGACGAACAGCGTCCATTCATCGTCTGCACACCGAAACTGATGTTGAGGTTTCTGTCCCGTGGCCGGGCGACCACGACCACGCTTAGGGGGGGCTGCTGTTTTCATGTGGCCATTATTGTGGTTGACAACAATTATGTCAATCCGCCATTTACTTGGTTGACAAGTAATATCTGCAATCCTATCATGTCGCAGCAAACAAAAAAACCCGTTTCGATTCGCAGTCGAAACGGGGCGAACGACAAACCGGCGTGACGCCGAGTGCCGCCTAGACAACAGCATTCTACTGTCACGCCCTTACCTGACAAGGGCGAATCATGAAGTGCATTCACTGCGGAGAAGAGACGGCCAGCAAGTTCGGCAAAGACCGCAAGGGCCAGCAGCGGTTCAAGTGTTCGGCATGCGGAAAGACGTTCGTCGAGCCTCACGCGCTGTCTGGAAAGCACACCAGCATGGACGAAACAGTCCGCGTCCTGTCGATGCTGCTGGAAGGAATGAGCATCCGCTCTTGCGAACAGCTCACCGGACTTCATCGGGACACGATCATTGGCCTGATGATCGAAGCGGGCGAGTCGTGCCGCCGGTTCATGGAAGCAAACATCCGCAAAGTCCCCGTCGCAGTGGTCGAGTGTGACGAGCAGTGGGCGTTCGTGTTCTGCAAGCGAAAGACCGCCGAGCGACTCGGACACGACACCGAACTTGGCGGGGATCGCTACGTGTTCACGGCCATCGACCGCGATTCCAAGTTGCTGCTGTGCTGGCACGCCGGGCAGCGCGGACACTATGACACGATGCGGTTCACTGAGAAGATGTATGTGGCCATCGGCGGACGCCCGACAGTCAACACGGACGGATTCAAGCCGTACACGTCGGCGATCCCGCTCGTGTTCGACCACAACGTCGATTTCGCGCAAGTGGCCAAGAACTTCCAGAACGGCGGGCAGGCCGTCCAACGGTACTCGCCGGGTTCCATAACAAGCATCACCAAGACGGTAGTTTGTGGAAACGTACACAGCGCTGAAATCGGAACGAGCCGGATGGAGCGGTTCAACCTGACCACGCGAATGAGTGTCCGCCGGTTCACGCGGTTGACGAATGCTCACAGCAAGAAAACCCGCAACCATGACGCGATGCTGGGCCTGTACTTCGCGTGGTACAACTGGACTCGCCGACATTCGACGATCAAGACTACACCCGCAGTTCAAGCCGGGCTGGCCGATGAGCCGTGGTCGTTGGAACGGTTGCTGATCGAAGCGGCGAGAACGATTGCGGTGTGAACAGCAATGTAGACCAGCAGCCCGCAGATTCTTTGCTTGACACTGTAGCGGATAATGCTATAGTTCGCGCCCAACACAAAACGCCAGCGTATGACACGCTGCCCCGGAGGGCGACTGGCTGTTTCTGGAGAAACAAATGGGCATCAGGATTGATCGTTACCGGGCGTTGGTGAGTCGCAACAAGCCAATCAGAATTGAAGACACGCTGTCATTCGTAGAAGACGGCGACTTTCTTTGCGAGTTCCGTGAGTGCGGACTGAATGACGATGACCTAGAGAGCATTCAGGCTGCGATTACGGCCTATCCAACAGGCGGCGACATCGTTCCCGTCAGCGATAGCATTCGAGACCTGTTCTTTTGTGTGGATACACGAGCCACAACAGTGATTCGGTACGTCTACTTGGAGTTGGCAAATACTGTTCTTCTTCTTACGGCCTATCACGGAGAGTTCTCGCTCTCCATGACTGCGGCAGAGGCGCAAGAAGCTGAAGAGTACGTTGGTCGGCAGTTGGACTATTTCAGAACGAGGCACACGAGGTAGCACCTCTTTCACGACAAGGATGTCAAGTCAAAGGGACTTTCATGGACAGCAAGAAGGAGCAACCCACACGGGAGCAGGTAGCAAGGCGCACTCTCGACCGTCTCAAGAAATTCACAGACCATCTTGAGTCGGGCCGTTTGGTAAGCGAGGTGTATTCATGCCGAAAGGTCATGCTCGACATCGAAATGCAGCCTTACACCGCCGCGATGGTGAAGGAAGTGAGGGGCTTGTTGAAGGTGAGCCAAGCCCTGTTCGCCAAGTTTCTGAATGTCAGCGTCTCAACTGTACAGAAGTGGGAACGCGGATCACCACCAGACGGCGCTGCTTGCAGGCTCTTAGATGAAATCCACCACGACCCTGACCATTGGAGAAAGCGATTCATGTCTATGGCCAAGATGGTGACTACATCCTCCGCGAAATAACTGTTGACCGCACGACGTAACAAAACAAGCCCCGCGATGGCGAGTCGCGGGGCTTCTCTTTTGGTACACTCTCAGTTCGTCACCAACACAAAACTAGGACAGTACCCGGGTCGCCAACCCGAAGTTGCGTTCGGCATAGATCTCAGTGACATCGGCGCGAGTGTGCCCCAGGGCGACTTGGGCACCCTCCACACCGTACTGGCGACGGACCTCGGTTGCACGCGAGTGCCGAAGCTGGTGGGGATGCCAACTCGAAATCTGCACCCCGTTCGCCTTGGCCTTTACGATGCCATATTTGATCGCGCGGCGATACGAAGCCGTATCGTAGTGGTCTCGCTTGGGACGTTTCGACGGCCGCCGCTTCGACGCGGCTTTCCGTTTTTCGCGTGCTTTCAGTTCGCACGGATACACTTTGGTCTTGCGGTTGGGATCACGGGAGACAACTCGATGGCCGTTTCGCCACTCCTCGGCTTCCAAGGGCGAGAACAGATAGGCATCGCTCGACCGCGTCATGAATGATCGGATGAATTCTTGGGCACGCGGCCCGAGGGGAACTTCCTTTTCGACCCCCAGGTAACTCGTCTTGTGTTGCGACGGACGATAGACCCAGACGTCGCCGCTGGTGTCGATGTCGCACGGGCGCATGATCGTGACTTCGGCCGGCCGCATCCCCGTGATGCGTTGCAACTGAACCATTGCAGCGACGTGGGGGGATAGAAACGGGAGCGTCGCATCCACCCGCTGATCGTCCACGGGCCTGACAGGAGGGTTCTCACGGGCGGTGGTGCGCCCCATGCGCAGGCCATCGACGGTCCTCAATCCCTCAAACACGCCGGGCGGAATCAGTTCTTCGGAAGCGGCCCATTTGAACACCCGTTTGATCCGTCCGATCCGCTTGTTGACTTCCTTCCGGCAAAGCTTCTGCCCTTCAACCATGTGTTCGCGGACGGCCTTGAGGGCATTCGGCCCAAAGTCCTTGGCCTGTGTGCTGCCGTACAAGTTCTTGACGGGACGCAGCGCGAGCTTGAGGTTCACGACCTCCTTGGAGATCTCGCCGTCGAGCACGTAGTACCGCTCGGCATGATCCACGAACTTGAGCAGGAGTTCGTTGATGAGCAAGCCGCACTCGGGAGTCACTGTCACTGCAATCGGTTGGCGACCCTTGGACAGCCATTCGGCGATCAGCCGATCATACTTCTCGCGCGATTCGGGTGAGTCGTGGAGGCCCAGGTAATGATCGTGTCCGGCTATCCGAACGATGGCCTGACCCGAGCTGCGATGCAGAGAATAGGCCGGAATACTTCCTGACTTGCGTGGCATGTACGACACCTCATCCCGGATTCCTCAGTACAATACTGAGGAATCACAGGCATTTTGGCCGCACTACCCGACGCTGGCAGGTATCCTAAACACAGGATTCGGCGATACTTAGAAGAAATGCACCCGGAGAGATTCGAACTCCCAACCCTCGGTTCCGAAGACCGATGCTCTATCCAATTGAGCTACGGATGCGATTGGTTCAGCCGCGTGAGCATGCCAACGGCGTGGACTGGGCGGAGCTTAGCCGCTTCGATTCTTAGACGCAACATGCAGGAAAGGTTCGCGACCGGTAGCCGCAAGTCGTGTCAGTCGTCGGGGCTGGGTGAGGGGACGACGAATTCGTGTTGCTGGTCCACGACGACGACATCTCCCGGCGAGAGCTTTCGTCCGCGACGGGTTTCGAGCTGTCCGTTAACCGTGACGTAGCCGTCCTGAATCGCGAGCTTGGCCTGTCCGCCACTCCCGACGACGCCGACTCGCTTGAGGAATTGATCGAGCGTGATCGGTCGTTGGTCTGAGAATGTCACGGGCTGGTCTTTCCAGAGCTTGGCGTCACAGATTGGACTGGCAGCGTTTGCGGTCTCACGCGGGCGGGCTATCTTACGCGGCGACCCATCCGGTTCCCAAGTCGCTCGTACCACCGTCGAAAGAATTCTCATGCCCGCACCCGATCGCAAGCCGCAGGTCGAGTATCTCGTGTTCGACATCGAGGCCATCGCCGATGGAGACCTCGTGTCGAAGATTCGCTACCCCGGCGAAGGTCTGTCCGCCCCGGAGGCGATTGCGCGTTATCGCGCCCAACTGCTTGCTGAGACGGGCAAGGACATTTTTCCGGTGACGTTTATGCTGCCGATTTCGGTGGCCGTCGCGAAGGTCGCTGCCGATTTCCGGCTGCTCGATCTCACCGTTCTGGATGCTCCGCAGTTCCGCCCGCATGTCATCGCGAGGCACTTCTGGCAGGGCTGGAATCACTACGGCCGACCGACGCTCGTCAGCTTCAATGGGCGAGGCTACGACCTGCCCGTGCTGGAGTTGGCCGCGTATCGCTACGGCTATCCGGTCCCGGCCTGGTTCAACGTCGAGGCTCGCAGCTTTGAGCAGGCTCGCAACCGCTACAACATCGAGACGCATCTCGATCTGTTCGACCTGCTCTCCAATTTTGGAGCGGCCCGGCTGAGCGGCGGCCTGAACCTGCTGGCCAATCTGATCGGCAAACCGGGCAAGGCGGGCGTCGATGGCTCGCAGGTGCAGGACATGTTCGATCGAGGCGAAGCGGTCGCGATCAACGATTACTGCCGCTGCGATGTGCTCGACACCTACTTCGTGTTCCTGCGAACTCGCGTGTTGCTCGGCAAGCTGACGCTCGACGCCGAGCGAGAACTGGTCGCCTCGACCAAGCAGTGGCTCGAAGCACAAAGCACCAGCCTGCCGGTGTACGCTCACTACCTGTCGCATTGGGGAGACTGGCAACCACCCGTGGACTGATCGCACGGTTCTCTCAATTCGTCTCATCGGCCAGCCCGATCGCTGGCGATTGCGACATCAACGTTTTCACTGTCGGATCGCATTGAGAGAGGCTGTCCGAAAACTGGAATGGCCGCAACAGGAGCACTGAAATTGCCTTGGGTGCCACGGTCACGGCTTTGCGTGGCCGTGTCTTCGATCGTAGCAAAGCCACGGCCATGAAAAGCCGTGACCGTGGCACCCTGAAAACAAGCCGTTTATATCGGATAGCATCTTACATGACGACACTTCCACCAAGCACCTCCATCAGCGACGCCGTTGAGAAGCGCGAGTCGCTCGAAGGACCGCGTTCGCGCGTGGAGCGACTGGCACGTCCGGCTCTGTTGATCGTGGGCCTGACCTTGCTCACCGCTTGCCGCCTGGCAGACACAACGGGACGGATCACGCTGCCAACGACATGGCTCCTCGTCGCGCTGCTCGTGGTGGCGGGTTGGTCGTGCTCGCGAAAGGTGGCTCTCGGTGCGACGCTGATCTCGCTGTTCGTCTGGTGCTGGATCGAGGCGGCTGCCACTG
>JAYUFF010000911.1:0-9992 GCA_043738825.1 Schlesneria sp. | reverse complement strand
GAGGCAGCCTGTGGCCGCAACCAAAAGGAAGCGGCGGAACCACGGATGACACTGATGGCACAGATTTCACGGATCAGACCAAGAACACGACTCTTGCTTCGCCCTCTTCATCTGTGTCATCTGTGAAATCCGTGCCATCTGTGGTCAGTCTTTTGCTTCTCTTGTTTGTGTCTTCGTCTGCTTCTGAAATGCGCGCGGGACGACAAGAAGTCGCGACCTTGTAGTACGAGTCAGCCACTCGGCCGCAACCAACGTCAGAGATCATTCGGTCAGAATGATTCGCCATTTGCTTCCCAACCTTCCTCCGAATCCAACATGTCTGACGAACGCACTCACGACGATGACGACTCACGGCTGAAGGCGGTGCTGCGCGCCGTCGAGACCGATGCGCCGTTGCCGGATGCGGCGCTGCTCGATGCGCTGCGACAGCGCGCGGCCGAGGAGTTCGCGGCGGGGGAGATACTCATTCAAACGGACTGTTCACCATCAGCGGTGAAGTCATCGAATACAGAAGAATGCTCACGCGAAGGCGCGGAGACGCGAAGGAAGTCTGATCCACCCATTTCCAATCTTCGCGCCTCCGCGCCTTCGCGTGAGCCATTTGCCAATTCAACACAAAGGACGGAGAGCACTCAGGCTCAACATTCACCGTCACAACCTGCTGCAAATTTGAAGCGGAGACATCCGATGGTCACTCTGGCGATTCGTGGTCTGTGCGTGGCTTCGGCTGCGGTGGCGATGTTGGCGGCGTGGCTGGTGCCGATGAATCCGGGATCGGTTTCGTATGCGGCTCCATTCTCGCAAGTGATCGACGAGCTGCGCGGTGCCGGTTCGCTCCACTTGCGGATCGTGCGCGATGGCCAGACGGCCGAAGTGTGGGTTCGTGCGCCGGGGTTGGTGCGGCGCGAAGAGTCTCCGCAAAAGTACGAGATCGCTGCGGGATCGCGACTGTGGCGCGTCGATGAAGAGACGAACACTGCAACCGAAACGGACTCGCCGTGGTTCTCGGCACCGGATCGGCAGGTGGACCTCATCGCGTTGCTGGATGTCGGTGTGCGCGATGCGACGGCGCTGCTGAACTCGCTCCCGCGCGAGCGGGTTCAGTTCGACGGTCGCGAGTGTTTTGTTTACCGCGCGCAGGTTGAGGCCGCTTCGGAACGGATCGAACTCGAAGGGTTCGTCGCGGTGCAGAACCGGCGACTCGCGGGGATTCGTGCCAAGCGTGGGCCGAACGTTCTGCTCGCCGAGATGCGGCTGATCGCGATGAACGAAGCGGTTGCCGACGAGAAGTTTGTCGTGGCGAAGTCGCTCACCGAGGATGGTCGGATCGGCAAGGTGAGCGATGCGCAGGGGATCGCCGTCATCCGGCCGATGCTCGCCAAACGGTGGACGCCGCTCGGCCGCGACCTGTTACTCAAGCCGGGCGACTGGCTGCGCACCGAACTGCGCGGAGCCAACGCCCTCAAAGTCACGCTGTCGTCCGAGGTCGAACTGACGCTGGGACCGGGGACGCTCGTCGAGTGCATTTCACCGACGAAAGCTCGGCTGCATCACGGCGAGGTGCAGGTCAACGTGGGGCAGGTCAACGTGGGGCAGGTTTCCAACCTGCCCGTGAAGGTTGCGGGTGCAAAGGAAGAGGAACGAGCAGGCACGGAGAAGCAGGCGGCAGGCAAAGCCGCGGACGGGCAGGTTACAAACCTACCCCACGGTTTTGAATTGCTCGCCCCTCGCGAGGGAAGCCGCGTGTTCAAGCCGGGCTCCAAGCAACTCGTGCGAGTGGACCGTGATGAGAAGCTCGTGGACGTACCGCAGGTGCCGGTCTGGCTGGCCGGGTTTGAAGGGACATCTAACAACGAGTCACTCGGATCGCTGATCGTGAAGCTGCCGGATGGCCGCAACGAACCGCTGACCGTCGGTTATCACAAGGTCTCCGTTGAGATTCGCGATCAGATCGCGCGGACGACCATCGAAGAGTCGTTCGTCAATCACACGCCGTCGCGGTTGGAAGGGGTCTTCCATTTCCCACTGCCTCAGGATGCGTCGATCAGCGGGTTCGGGATGTGGATCGGCAACGATCTGGTCGAGGCGGACATCGTCGAGAAACAACGGGCTCGCGAAATTTACGAGACCATCCTGCGCGAGCGTCGCGATCCGGGGCTGCTCGAATGGACGGCGGGCAACCTGTTCAAGGCCCGCGTCTTTCCGATTGAGCCGTTCTCCGAGAAGCGGGTGAAGATCGTCTACACGCAGGTGCTGCCACTGCGTGCGAACCGCTATCGCTACAGCTACGGCCTGCGCAGCGACCTGCTCCGCACGAAGCCGCTGCGCGAGTTGTCTCTGACCGTGACGGTGAACTCGGCGCTGCCGCTCAAGGCGGTCACTTGCCCAACGCATACGGTGCGGACTCAACAGACGGGGCATTCCGCGCAGGTCGAGTTCGCCGCGCAAGAGTACTCGCCGAACCGCGACTTTGAAGTCGTGTGCGAGATCGACGCGAAGCAGTCAGACGTGGTCGTCATCCCGCACCGACGAGGCGACGACGGGTATCTGCTCGTCCAACTGACGCCGCCCGGTGCGGATGGCAACTGGCAGCGCGAGTTGCTGCCGGACGGCAAGCCGCTCAACGTCGTGTTGCTCTGCGACACGTCGGCCTCAATGGATTCAGAGAAGCGGAAGCAGCAAGCCGAGTTTGTGGCGACGGTCCTTTCGTCGCTGGGGGCTGATGACCGCTTTCTGCTTGGGGCGTGTGATGTCGGCGTCGAATGGTTTGTTCCTGTCCCCTCGCCCCCGTCTTCGGGAGAGAGGGCTAGGGTGAGGGGGCCGGATGGTGACGGCGTCCCCAATGCGAAGAAGAAAAAGGAAGAGAAGACCCCTCACCCTAACCCTCTCCCCGCAGAGCCGGGGCGAGGGGACAGGATCGAACCAGCCACTCCCTCCGCCGAGAACATTGCGAAGGCCAGGGACTTCCTCGACCACCGGGCTTCACTCGGTTGGACGAACCTTGATCGAGCATTCGCCGAAGTCATCAAGAAAGCTCCGGCCGATGCGCAGGTGATCTACGTTGGCGACGGCATCGTCTCGGCGGGAGACACCGATCCCTCGCGGTTCGTGAAGCGGCTGGGACAACTCGTGGGGCGGGTTTCCAACCTGCCCGTGAAGGCCGGTGGCGCGAAGACTGAGGGTGCGAAGTCGGAAGGCAATGGGAAGTCTGACGGGCAGGTTGGAAACCTACCCCACAGCGTCAGCCGATCATTCCACGCCGTGACGGTGGGCAACATTACCGAGGCGGTTGTACTCAAAGGAATCGCCACCGTGGGCGGTGGTTCGGTAAGAAGTATCAGTGGCGAGCAGACGGCGCTCGTCGTGGCGAAGGAACTCCTCAATGAGATCGCTCAGCCGGGACTGCGCGATGTGAAGGTTGAGTTCAAAGGAGTGAAGGTCGCCGCCGTTTATCCGGAGGTGTTGCCGAACGTCGCAGCGGGGACGCAGCAGATTCTGGTTGGACGTTATTTGCCCGAGGGCAAAGATCAGGTGGGCGAGATCATCGTCACAGGCAAGCGCGGCGGTGAAGCAGTGCGCTACGCGGCCAAGATCAATTTCAAGGATGCCGAGGAGGGGAATTCGTTCATCCCGCGACTGTGGGCGCGAGGCCATCTCGATCATCTGCTCGCGCAGGGACAGGCCGCAGCGGTGAAGGACGACATCATCGGGCTGTCGGAACAGTTCCACATCATCACGCCGTACACGTCGCTGCTCGTGCTGGAGACCGATGCCGACCGCGAACGCTTCGGCGTGAAGCGTCGCTACGAGCTGCGCGATGGCGAACGCTTCTTCGCTCAGGGCCGCGACAACGCGAACTTTGAACTCGTTCAGCAGCAGATGAAGCGGGCGGGAGACTGGCGACTCGGCATCCGGCGTCAGGTGTTGCGGAGCCTCGCGGGACTCGGCCGCAATCCGCAGGCGTTCCAGCAGCAGGTGCAGGTGTATGACGAGATGAGCAGGATGAGTGGTCGTTACCGATCCCTCAGTGATGGCGGCTCGGTGTGGCACGGCGCGGTCTCGTTCAGCGACTCGGCCCCGATGTCCGGGCCGGGCGGCGGTGGATCTCATTGGGGATTCGCCGGACGCATGGGCGGCGGTGATCGCGGCGAACTCCACGACTCCTTCGAATTCGAGAGCTTCGGACTGAATCGTGCCAAGGATCAACTGTTTGTCACCAACGGCAGGATGATGCTGGGCGATGGCGAGGAGATGTTGGGAGTGTCGGACAGTCGCAACAAGGCCGAGCGTTTTTCCAAAGGCGACACGCTGGCATTCGATACTGATAGCGACGGCCTGAGTCTCGGCTTCGGGGAGAACGACCGCAAAGAAGACAAAGAACTGGGCGCGCTGCGCAAGAGCATGCCGGACAGCATCGAGGATTTGTCGGAGCTAAACGTCAGCGAGTTCGGCACACGGGAGCGCGGTGGTGAACTTGACCTCTACTACGAGAGCAGCTTTGGTCGCGGCACTGTCGGACTGAAGGCTGCGGCTGCCTTCCGGCCGAATGGAATGCGTGGCGTCTCGGTGAGGAACAAGATGTTCTCTCTGGCGGGTGGATTGGAGGTCAAGAGTAAATTGGCACTCAACAAGCCGGCGATGCTGGGCCGGTACTACCAGGGCTATCAGCCCGACACGACGAGTTGGCTGAACAACCTCTTCCCCGCGCTACCCGCTCGTCCCGGCCAGGCCGCGCCTGCGCTGCCCGATCCGGAAGGCTGGTCGCCCGAGGCACTCGCGCTGTCGCGCAGTCTGCTGCGAGTGGACGCGCTCTCGAAATTGCCGGGCGGTCTCGAACTGAAGCGGACGGTCGATTCGTTCGATCCGCGCTGGCAGCGGCAGTCGGCGCACAACACCGACCTCGTGCTGTACTCGCCGACGGGATGGCTCACGCGGACGCTGGACCTCGACGAGCAGACCGTCGTCAACTACGCGATGGCTCAGGAACGGGGCGTCTTTTCGTTGGCGCTGCTGCTGGGACGAAGTCGTTCGTCGGCTGCGAGTGAACTGACGCCGGGCGTGTTGGGGTTGAGCGACTCGTCGCTCACCGCGATTCACGAGTCGTATCGCGTCTATCGTGCGAAGGTCGAACCGGCGGGTGAGAACCGGGTGAAGCTGGTGCTGAGTCAGAAGGACTCGACCTACGAGCAGCATCTGCTGATCGACACGTCTCGCCATGTGATCCTCAAGAATGAATCGTTCTTCGAGGGTAAGGTCACGGGCACGACGACGTTCGATGATTTCGTCGAGGTCGCCGGGACGTGGGTGGCTCGCAAGTCGATCGTGACCGACGACAAGGGCCGGAAGACGAGCGAGACGACGCTCGACGTGAAGGTGCTCACCGCCGAGGAGCAGGCCGCGCGGATCGCCGCCGAGTTGGCGGCCGGGCCGCGAGTGCAGTTTCTGCGGTTGCCGTACTCAAAGCTGTCGGTCGCTCGCCAGAAAGTAGCCGATGGCGCTGCGAGGTTTGACGACCGGATCACGATGATCCTGCACTACGCCTCGCTCCAGCAGTGGGAGGAGTTGCTCAAGCAGGTCGAGGCGATTGAATTGTTGGCGGGGCTTCCTGTCCCCTCGCCCCCGTCTGCGGGGGAGAGGGCTAGGGTGAGGGGGCCGGGCGGTGATGACGCTCCTGAAAAGAAAGCAAAGCTAGAAGAGAAGACCCCTCACCCTAACCCTCTCCCCGCAGAGCCGGGGCGAGGGGACAAGGCGAGCAAGCCGGGCGTGCGTTGGATTCGCACGGCGGCACTCGTCGTGATGCGGCGAAACGAAGAGGCGCGGCAGCGGTTCCTCGCCGAGGCCAAACAATTGGCCGTGGGCAGGATGCAGGATGAGGTCTATCTCGCGGACTTCATCCACAAGCAGGCCGTTCAGGTGGGAACGGGTTCCGAGATGCTGGACCTCGTCAATCTGCTGGAGCCTGTCTACAAGCGGCAGGCGGCGGAACTCGATGTCATGGTTCGCTGGCAGGAGCAGATGAAGAGCACGCTCGACGCACTCGGCCGGTCCGAAGAGGCCCTCGCGCTGCGGAAGTCGATGGTCGAGAAGTCGCCGTGGCACGTTCATTGGCAGCAGGATGTCACGCAACGAATGCGGAACGCGGGGCAGTACGACGCGGCCGAGAAATGGCTGCGAAACGAGATCGCTCGCGACATCGAGCGGCCGGATTACGAAGACGAAACGCTGCGCGGGGCACTCACCGACCTCTTCCGCACGCGCGGCCAGTGGGATCGGCTGCTGACATTCACGACCGACTGGATCGCGAAGAATCCCGAGTCGGTGTCGTACAACTCGGCCTACTCGCAGCATGTCTCGGCACTCGTCTACAACGACAAAATGGATGCGGCCAACGCGCTCGTCGAGCAATGGCTGAAGGAGGCCCGCGTCGAAGGGAAGCTCAACGCCGCGCAGCGCGCCCGGTTGGAGACGGCGATCAACTTCGCTCAGGGAAGCGCGTACAACCTCTCGTTCCAGCGGGCGGATGAGCGGTGGTTCGGGCTGCTCGCCGAGACTGTCCGGTTCTTCGTGCGGCACGCGCATCACAGCGATCTCGCGTCCCGCATCTTCAACAACAGTTACTTCCAACAGAGCGAGGACTGCGACCGGCTGCGCGGTGAGTTCCTGAATCAGCTCCGCACCGGCCTCGCCGATCTGACGCCGGGGCAGCTCAATTTCCTCGTGAACAGTGCGCTCGGCGGACGGTTGGAACTGGTCGAGCCGATCAACGACCGCAAGCAGCTTCAGGCCCACGAAGTGCCGCTCGACATCTGGAAGAAGATCGCCGTCGAACTGCGGGCGCGGTGGAGCAAGACAGAAGACCGCAACGACCGGGACTCGCTCGGCACGACGCTGAGCGCGATCTACGGCAGCCGCCTCTACGACACGGAAGCCCTTCCGTTCCTGCGCGAGCGGATCGCGACCGCCCCCGACGATTTGAAGCCGGGTTACCGCGACCTCCTCTTCACCGACTTGCTGGCTCGTCCGTGGACCGATGAGTTGGAACAGGAAGCCTTCCAAACACTGCGACTTCTGTCGCGAGCGAACGAGCCGGACGCAACGCTCTCCGTCCAGTTGCCCGCGCTGCATCGACTGGTCGATGCGATGCTGGCCAATCGCTCGGCACGCGACGAGAAACTGCTGCGCGATGCGGGCGAGGTCAACAAGCTGACTCGCACCGAACTCGCCACGAAGCGGGCTGAGATGAAGAAGGCCAGCCGTGTCGCCTTCGCCTCGCGCCTGACGGCCGAAGCGGACAAGGAGGAACTCAACGTAGCCGCACTCGCCAGAGTTCGGGACAACGGTGAGAAGACCCACGTTCTGGCGAACGTGGCTACGTCTCTCGCCGCTTGGCTGCGGATGGAGCAAATGTGGCTCGACGTGCAGCTTGACCAGAACCTCGACAAGGTTGAGGAACGGTGCTGGGCGATCCTCGGCGAAGTCCCGCCGAAACCGGAGGTTGTCGAGGAGGAAGAGGGCGACGATGATGAGAACGATGCCAACGTGGAGCCGCGCGTCGCCGGCGCGGAGCGCATGATCGAGGCCATCGACGGACTCCTCAAGCAGCGGGCCTTTGCGACCGTGATGAACCTGGCCGCGCGGCGCAAGGCGGCTCCAGCCACGATCGACCGCGTCCTCAAGTACATCGACGCGGGGATCGCGCAAAGTAGCCCTCACGCTCCGCGTGAGGAGCCTCTCAAGCCGCAGCCTCAATCCAAACCGGCGGTCGATGCGCAGAACGACGCCAACACTGACAAGGCTCGTCACGCGGAGCGTGACGGCTACTTTGAAAGCCGTGCCGCGTGGCGGGCCACCAAGTTTCAGATGCTCGTCGCGCTCGATCGGCCCGACGATTTGGAGCGTGACCTGCGGACGTGGATTCGCGAGGACCAATCGACTTCGCCGTGGCGGCAGTCGCTCGCGCGGTTGCTCGCCGAACGGGGGAAGATTGACGAGGCAATCCAACTGTTCGAGTCGGCCGAGAAAGATAAGCTCCTCTCCGCCAGTGATTATCGGATGCTGTCCGACTGGTATCTCGTCTCGAACCGTCGCAGCGATCACGAGCGGGCGAAGCTCGAAGTCTTCAAGCAGATGCCGGAGGGGAATCTTGGCAACTCGCTCTACGGCGTGCGCAACCGCTGGCACCAGCATGGCGTCACACTGCCGAGCGAACTCGACGAGAACACGCTGCTGACGTTCAAGGCTCTGTTCGCGAAGTCGGCCAATCCCGAGAACTATTTCTGGCAGTTGCGGGAGATTTACGCGGCGTCGCGCGACTTCCGGTTGCTCCAGATGGTGCCCGATGCGGTCCTCGGTCGCTCGCCGCAGCAGGTCTATGCGTTCTTGCAGTCGCTCAACAGCCAGGTACTCGTCGAACTGCGGAACGAAGCGACGGCGGACGAGATTCTCAAAGTAGTCGGCACACTCCGTGTGCCGAACGGCGGCGGAGAAGGCGATGGCACTCGGAGAGTGCCTGCTACATTGGCGAGAACGCCGACCGATCTGCGGGCGCTCGATTTGTTGGAGGCGCTCGTCGAACGGAAATCGTCCGAGGTGCTGAACCAACCCGGCCCGCACGTCACGGCGTGTGTCGCCGCACTGCGTCGTGCGTTCGCCCGCGACTGGCAGCCGGGTGAGCCTCGTCTGATGTCGAGCTTCCTCTACAGCCTCGGCGGCATCACGAATGGCGAGATCGCGGCCGAACAGCTTCGTGAGTTGAGGGCTTTGCAGGCACAAGCCCCCGCCGCGTCGCGCGACCATCTGTTCATCAACAACGACCTGTGTAATTTGCTTGGCTGGAGCTACGGCAAGCGCGACGAGGCGATCGCCATGATGGAGATCGAAGTCCGCGACTACGCCCAGGCCAACGGCGGCCAGTGGCCGCACGAGGACAATCAAATCCTCGGCAGCTTCGTCAGCCTCTACGAAGGTGGCAACAAGCACGCGGCGGGCGAAGCCGTGCTGCTGAAATGGATCGCCGTCACGAAGCACGATGAGCAACGGAAGTTCCTGCGCGACCGATTGATGTCGCTCTATAACCATGCTCTGGAACACAAGGGTGAGGTGACGCTCGGGGGTGGCGAGACGCTGTTCAACCGGATCATCGACCTCGGTCTGAAGGAGATCGACGACGCGCCGGACGAGCATGTGCGCTACAACGTCGTCGCGCGGATGTGCTCGACGTTCGACATCGCCCAGCGGAACAAAATCGGCGACTACCCCGGTCGGTTGACGAAGTTCGTGTTCGAGTCGCTGCCGAAGATTCTCAAGCAGCAGCAGTCGCACTACCGCAACACGGTTCAGGCTCCGCTGCATGTCACCGGCACGTCCCTCAGCCCGAAGCTCGCGTTGCAGTACGTGGTCGAGCGGTTGGAGCAGTATCCACAGCGGTTCGAGGTCCAGTGGGACAACGGCTGGCAGACGCTCGGCTACGAACTGGCGCGGCGTCGTGAAGTGGCGGCTGCGGAGTTGGGCGATCTCGCGCCGCGAGTCCTCGCGCTGGCGATCAAGGAGCTGAAGCGTGACCTCCGCATGGGTGAGGCCCGCAACCAGTACATCTACTACAAGCACTATTCGCACTTCTGGGCCGAGAAGGCCCCCGACTTCGCCAAGGCCGCGAACGAAGTCTATGCCGAGAAGAAGACCTCGGGTCGGCGAGTCCGCTACATCGCGAACTACTTCCGCAACGGACTGGAACTTCATGCGCGAGCCATCGAAATCCTGATGATCGCCTACAACGATGGCCTGCTGGACGAGTCGGCTCAGGCAGAACTGGTCACGTTCCTCCAGAACGAGGGCCGCTACGCCGAGTCGATTCCGCTGCTCGAAAGGTTGATGAAGGCCCAGCCGGACAATATCCGTTACCGCACGCAGTTGATGGCCGCGTACTTCCACTCGAAGCGCCCCGAGCAACTGGAGACGCTGGTCAAGCAGATCGACACTCACTTCCACGCGGA
>JAYUFF010000910.1:0-10002 GCA_043738825.1 Schlesneria sp. | reverse complement strand
TTTCTCGGCCTTGAAGATCGAGTTGAGCACGTCGCTGCGCAGGCGATCGAACTTGACCGTCTGTTCCTGCTGAGCGGCATCGAGCGGTGCGGGGGCCGTGTCGCCCGGCAACATCGCGGGGTCGGTCTCTTCGGTCTGGTTGTTTGCCAACTCGATGGCGTTGCGAATGGCGTTGCGTGGCGTCTTTGGAGCCAGTTCTCTCAGGTAGTCCTGCAATCGCTGTGTCCGCACGCGATCGAGTCGCTCGCCACTCTGATGAGCGGCCAGGAAGGCACTGTACGCCCCCGCTCGATTGTTGCGATTCAGTTCGGCCATGCCTCGGTTGTAGAGTTCGACGGCCGACGAACCGCTCGGGTCCAGCTCGGAGGTGGCATCCGCCGACATCACGCCGCTCGGACGGCGACCGCCATTCGGACGCGAACCGGCCGCCGCCGTGACGCCCGCCGAGGAGCGAGTGTTCGGTGCAAACGGATTGTCGGACGAATTGAACGGCCTCTCGTTCGAGACCTCGGCCGTGGTGACGCCCGTGTCGCGAGCCGGTTTGCGTGAGGCCACGTTGTCGCCATTCTGCTTCGCGTTCAAGTCGGCCAGAACCAGGTCGGGACGATCGGCGAACACGGGGAAGGTCACGTTCATCGCTGCGGCTTCTGCGGCCTTGGCGCGGGACTCATCGAGGCGACCCGCCTGCATGAGCTGTCGCGCCTGACGCAGCTTGTCGAGGGCTTCCGTCTGAGCCGGTGAAAGTTTCTGACGACCGGGTGCCGTCTGATTCGCAGCGACATTCGTGTGGGCAGGCGCGGCCGCAGCGGACGTGTTGCCAAACGGATCGTCATTCGGGGTTGGAGTCGCAGCCGATGTCTTCACATCATGGACGGTGTTGCCCGAACTTCCCTGCCCGGTGGGGACACCGGGACCGCGTTTCGCAGCGCGGGCAATCTCTGCCAGGATGTTTTCCGGCCGATCGTCAAACAGATCGTAGGCCGCCTTCAACCGATCGGCCTCGATCGCCAGTTGGCGGGCTTCGTCGATGCGGCCATCGTTCATCGCCTGACGCGCTTTCGCCATCAGCGCCCTGGCCTGCGGCTTCGCGGCGGGAGATGTCCCCTTGGTCGGAGCGGACCCGTCATTCCGAGCCAACCCTTCGGAGGCTCGCCGCGCGGCGACTTCACTCAAGACAAACTCCGGCGTGTCGTCAAACAGTTTGTACGCGACGATGAGCAGCCCGGCCTGTTCGGCCTTGGCCTGTGCTCCGTCGAGATTCCCGTTGCTCATGTCCTGACGAGCCAGTTCCAACAGCTTCAGCGCCTGTTGCTTTTGCGTCTCGTTTGAAGCCCCCGAACTCGTGGCCACCGTTCGCGCGGACCCACCCTTGGAATTGTGAGTGGCCTGCGTTTGCGTCGCGACAGCGGGCGTTGCGGCCTTCGGTGCGGCCGTGTTTGAACGCGCAATCGTCAGCGTGTCTGAGCGGCGATCGATCTCAGCCAGCAGCAATTCCGGACGATCTTCAAACAGATCGTAGGTCAGATCGAGTTCATCGGCTTGCAGAGCCTTGCGGCGCGCTTCGTCATAGTGACCGGCCTTCAGATCAACGCGTGCTTGAGCCATCAATTCTTCGGCTTCACGCTTGTCAGAGCGCGGCGAGTTGGAGGAGGCCGCCGATGGTCTGCTCGCGGGAGCGACATCGTCTTCAAAGCCAACCGGTTCCCTTTGAGCGGAGATTTGCCGGACGCCGCCTGGGGAGGGAGCCCCCTTCGACGCGGTCCTGGCAGGAAATTCGTCATTCGCCCAATCGGGAGCCGCCGCGGTGGAGGAAGCCGCAGCCGGACCCTGAAGTCTGGCGAGGAAGTTGGCTGGCGAAATCTCGCTCTTGCCAAACGACAGCTTCGCATCCCTGGAAAGCTGATTCGCCTGCTGCGACAGCTTCAGGGCTTCGAGACGATCGCCACGTTTGAGCGCTGCCTGCGCCTGAGTCATGAGTCGATCGACGCGCACTCGCGTGGCATCACTGAGCGGCGAAGAGGGTTCCCCGGCGGGAGGCTCGTTCGAGTCCTCCTCGACCAGGAACGGATCGGACTGGCCGCGAACGACCGCTCCGTTGGCCGTCCCCTGCATCCGGGTTCGCGCCCGGCTGAGGTAGTCCTCGGCCTGACGACGCTCGACCCCGGTCAGGCCGGTCTTCGAGGCCGCGCCAGCGTTCGAGGTCGCGACAGCTTCCAGATGCTGCACCGCGTCCTGATACCTTCCGCGCAGGAACGCATCCTTGCCGTGCTTGTAGTGTTCGCGCGGAGTCAACTTCGCGCGGGCACCGGCACGGTCCTCGCCACCCTTCAAGGTGTGGTCTGTGTATTGAAGGTTGGTCAGTCGCATGGCGACGATGACCAAACACGAACAGCCGATCAGTCCGATGATCCTACCCAAGGTAGCTCTCCTCCAGGTCCGGCGATGACGATGCGTCGACCTTTTGTGTCCGGCGAGTGCCGGTGACGGAATGAGACTCATCCGTGAGTTTCATCCCGTCGGTATTTCACAGGTGATATGGACAGGAGCCACCGAACGGCAGCCCCGAATTCCCGAAGACTTGAACTGCGTTGACAGGAAACTTTGACTCGTTTTACGAGAGGCGGGCGAGTGATAGTGAAAATCGCAAACAAGGGTCAAGACGACTCAACGCCCATTCCGCCAAGTTGGTTGCGCATTTTTGAAAAGCACGCCGAGTCCGGCAGAACCTGCGGGGATGAAGCCCTTTTTCAGGGAAAGACCACGTTTTGACGAGGCATTCGCGAGGTCTCGTTGCCAGAAAGACTGTCCCCGGACCAACGTGGCGACCGATTGTGGCGTAAACTGCCGGTCGGAGTGTGCAACTGGGAGTCTGAGCCGACACCAACCCGAAGCGTGAGCGAGGGAATCGGCCAGTAGTCCCTCGCTCATGCTTCGGGTTAATGTCGTTACACGATTCCTGTCACTCATCTCAACCGACCCTCTGGACTTGGGCCGGTCACTTCATCACGATAGTCCCCGTTGACGGGTGGACAATTTGTCTGATCCGGTTTTTCAAGGCGAATCATCATGTCGGTGGCGGAACAGATGACTTTGGATTCACGCAGTTCAACCGCGTTCGGAGGCGACGAGTTTTTGTACCGGCCGATCCCGTCGCTCGTGCCGATCAGCATGGCGTTCGTGTTCATTTCGCTCGTCGCCGGGATTTGGGATGTGCTGCTGATCGTTCCCGTCGTGGGGGCGAGTTTGGCCTGCCTGGCCTGGCGTCAGATTCGTCGCTCGCAGGGAACACTCAGTGGCGGCTGGCTGGCCAGCGCGAGCCTGATCCTGCAAGTGGCGATGCTCGTCGGGTTTGCCGCAATGCACGCGCACACGTTTGCCACGGAAGTGCCTCCGGGATACGAGCGGATCAACTTCACGAGCGACATCTCGAAAAAGGGATTCAGCAATCAGAACGGCCAGTTGGGGATTCATCCCGACGTGAAGGAACTGGTCGGTCGGAAGGTGATGATCAAAGGTTACATGTATCCCACGGGACAGCAGACCGGAATCAAATCGTTCATTCTCTGTCGCGACAACGGCGATTGCTGCTTCGGTGGACAGCCCAAAGTAACCGATATGATCCTCATCAAAATGAATGGCGACAAAACCGCGCAGTTCCACGACAACAAGGTGATGGTGTCCGTGTCGGGTGTCTTCAGGGCCGAGCCGTCTGTGGATGAAACGGGTTTGCGGCCCGTCTATCAACTGGAATGCGAGTTCTTCGGCAAGGCCAAGACGCTGTACTGAGAGAAGCCGTACTTGAGAGACTGTCCGGAAAGAAACGGCTTGTTTTCAGGGTGCCACGGTCACGGCTTTGCGTGGCCGTGCTTTGGTTGTCGCGAAGACACGGCCATGCAAAGCCGTGACCGTGGCACCCTAAACAATACTTCTACACCTGTTGCGGCAAGTCCAGTTCTCGGACAGCCTCTGAGAGACCTTCATGTCACAGCGAATGGAGTCCGCCGGGTGTGTTGTGGCAACTCTGATGTGGTTGTCTCTCGTCGGCTGTAACGGCTCCGACTTGAGCGGCTATCGTCCGCTCGACAAGTCCGCCGGATTGAAGGCCCGCGAGAAGGCTCCCGCCATCGTGGAGGCCGTTCATCCCGACTCGGTCAACGGAACCAGGACCGCAGTCGATGAGAGCGATTCGGCGATGTCCGCTGCCGACGACGGTGAGCTGCTTCCCGTGTCGGCCCTCGCGCCGATCAATGTCGTTGATGGCTCGAATGTCGGTTCGCTGTTGAAGGTCGTGCCGGGTGATGCGGCCACCAACGGTCCTCCTGCTCCGAATGCACCCTCGACAGCGCAGCCAACCGCCGTCGCCGAGCCGCGCAAGGTCGAAGTGCTCATCCCCGAGAAGACGTTTCGCACCGATGGTGCCTCAAAAGCGCTGCGCGTCTCCTACGATGACCTCGACCTGCTGAAGGTCATCAACATGGAACCGGTCACCGCCGACGCAGTCGCTCAGATGCCACAGTGGCTCAAGGGACTCAGCGGTCAGCGGATCAAGATTCGCGGCTACATGATGCCTGTCTTTGAAGCGGAAGGGATCGAGCGGTTCGTGTTGGCGCGAGACAACCAGATTTGCTGTTTCGGTCGCGATCCGAAAGTCTACGACCTGGTCCAGATCGACATGCGGGTCGGCAAGACGACGAATTACATTCCCTACACGCGGTCCTTCGATGTCATCGGTCGGCTCAAGATCGAAATGCTTTCGGCAGACGGCAAACCCTTCGGGCTCTACTTCCTCGAAGACGCCGAAGTCATCGATCGTTAACAGGCTGTGATACCTCACATCAGGCCGCGCGAGGTAGATGAGCCGCATCTCAGGACGAGCTTCGTCAGTTCGGGAGGGCAGTTGTAGCGGATCGGCTCTCGGCCGCTGAGGCCGCGCGAGACGTGGAGCAGCGTGGGTTCGAGCCAGAAGACTCCGCCCGAGTAACGACAACCGAAGCGACTCGGTGAGTAGACCGGCCCGAGAATCGGCAGCCGAATCTGGCCGCCATGCGTGTGCCCCGAGAGCATCACGTCGATCCCCTGCTGCCTCGCCCACATGATGTTGTCGGGCGTGTGGCTGAGCAGAATCCGAAAGGATTCGGCGGAGACGCAACTCAAGTCGGGGTGCGTTCCCATCCAGGGGGTCTCATCGCCGCAGAGAGTGATCGGCGAGGCATCGCGCCGGTTCAGTGAGACGCAGCGTCCCGCGAGATCCGTCCAACCCAGACGCTCCAGTTCGCAGCGGATGGCGGCTGAGTCGAGATGCCAGTCGTGGTTGCCGAGGATGAAGTATTGGCCCTGCGGAGCCGTCAATTTGCCGAGTGTGTCGGGGAGCCAGTCGAGCAGTTTCAGATCGTCGAACAGATCGCCGGTGAAGACGAAGAGATCGGGCTTCAACGCGGCGGCGTCATCGCAGACGGCCTCAAAGTAAGCGCGCGTCACCGCGCCGCGGAAGTGCAGGTCGGTGAGTTGGACCAGCGACAGACCGTCCCACTCGACGGGGAGTCTCGGCAGCGAGTACGTCTTCGTGCTGATGTCGATCGTGAACTGTTCGTTGCCGGGCAACAGGGCGATCCGCCGCATCGGGCCGGGGCCGACGAAAGTTTGCTGCCACGCAGCGCCGGTCGTCCGTCGCAGATCGACTCGATGCGATTCGCAACCGCTCTGGCAGGCGGGCGGAGCGTAGAGCTGGAATTCGATGGTTGACCAGAGGAGCAGACAGAAACCGACGGCTCCGGCTGCGAGCAACAGCCAGCCAGAAACGGAGAATGGCACTCCGTTGGCATGGCCTGCCAGCCGCAGGCGAAGTTCGCTCGAACCAGGGCCGCTGACGAGCAG
The DNA here is from genome assembly GCA_043738825.1 of Schlesneria sp. Taxonomy (GTDB): domain Bacteria; phylum Planctomycetota; class Planctomycetia; order Planctomycetales; family Planctomycetaceae; genus Schlesneria. Next base: position 4,128 of record JAYUFF010000910.1, on the reverse strand, counting down.
CAGCGGGTAACTGAGAATCAGCGAAACGTTGACTGCATGCGACGCGACGATGATCGGTTTAGAGAGTCGCCGGGCAAACCACCAGCTCAGCGACGCCACGCACAGCTTGGCGAAGCCTACCGAGAGGATGAGCGCAACGAACGGGAACAACCAACGCACGTAAGATCCTTGTCAATGCAGAAGCCCGGCCTTGAAGACGGGCCGGGCTGGGTGATTTGTGTTGCCGAAGAGGGGCGATGCTGGATGGCCCCTCACCCCCGGCCCCGCTCCCACCACCGCAGCGGCGGTGCCCGGGGCGAGCGGAGGAAGAGAGCAGGCGCTCGGCAAGCGGCTTCGACTCCCTTGAGTTACTTCGTCGGCTTGGCGAGTTCGGCTTCGATGGCTTTGATCACTTCCGGAGCATCAGGCTCGGTATTGTGCGAGAAGCGGCCGACGATCTCGCCGTTGCGGCCGATCAGAAACTTCTCGAAGTTCCATTTGACATCGCCCGACGGCTTGGCATTCGAGGTCAGATACTTGTACAGCGGGGCGGCCACCTCATCGTCTTTAGCCACGTCATTGACGTTGATCTTCGCGAACATGTCGAACGACACGTCGTACTTGGACTTGCAGAACTTGGCGATCTCTTCCTCGGTGCCCGGCTCCTGGCGACCGAACTGATTGCAGGGGAAGCCGAGGACGGCGAGGCCTTTGTCCTTGTACTTTTGATTCAGTCCTTCGAGTGGTCCGTACTGCGGGGTCTTTCCGCAACGAGTCGCCACGTTGACGACGAGCAACACCTTGCCCTGGTACTTGGACAGATCGACCTCGTCACCCTTGATCGACTTCACTTTTTGATTGAGCACGGCGGGAACCTTTTCAACGGCGAAGACCGAATCGACGGTCGAGGCCAACGCAACTCCAGCGAACAGACAGACGGCAAGGATTCTCATGGCGGGTGCTCCGGGCGGGAAGGATGGGCGGGTTCGAGTCGCCTCGCCCCCAATGGACGACGGACTCGAATTCGCCGATCAGTGTAGCGGTCGGCAGCGGGATGACCAGTGTCGGCATGACGTGGAGCAGGTTTCCAACCTGCTCGCTACTGTAGTCTCGCCGCTCCGCCGACGAGACATCCGGTCGGCGGTGCGACCGGACTACAGTAGGTTTTCAACCTGTTTGCGTCCTACTTGTTTTCATCTTTCTGCCTCCCTCTTTCTGTCTGCCGTCTTTTGCCGGGCAGGAAGAACGGTAGACAGAAAGAGAGAGAGAGGCAGAAAAATTGTTGAGCAAAGCTAGACTCCACGCGGTTAAACGACTCGCCTTGGGCCGCGTGAGGTATATCGGGGCGCAGCGAAGTTCGCGGTCGGGAAACGTGAATCAATGAGTCGCGTTTCAAACTCGATGAGGTCTAAACGGCGGCTCGCGAAACGGTGTCGCCTCGCGCGGCGATGGCTCGGTCGATGCGAGCGATCTGATCTGGGGTGAGGCTCCAAGTCATTGAGGCGGCGTTGTCGCGAATCTGCTCCGGGCGCTTGGCTCCGCACAGCGCGACCGTGATCCCGAGGCGCTGGATCGTCCAGTTGAGCACCACCTGTGCGACCGTCGTTCCCGTTTCGATGGCGATGGGCCGCAACGTGTCGAGGAAGTCGTGGTTCTTCCGCCATTCCTCACCGCTGAACATCGGATACTTGCGGCGACCGTCTTTCAAGTCGAATGGATGATCGCGCGACAGCTTGCCCGCCAGCAGGCCCTTCATCAGCGGCCAGTAGATCATCACCGAGACACCGTGCTCGACACACCACGGCAGTTGCGAAGACTCGATCTCGCGCTGCAGCATGTTGTAGTGCGGCTGATACGCGGCGAGCGGGCAGACGGCGTGAAACTCTGCGAGCTGCGAGCGGCTGGCGTTGGAGAGGCCGACGCTGCGGATTTTGCCTGCGTCGAGCAATCGTCGGAACGCGCCCGCCGACTCGGCCAGCGGCGTCTTCGGATCGGGAGCGTGCAGGTAATAGAGGTCGATGCGATCGGTGTTCAGTCGTCGCAGGCTTTCATCACATTCGCGCAGCAGCGTCTCGGGTCGAGCGTCCTTCTGTTGGATGAGGTTCTCCCAATGAATGCCTCCCTTGGTGGCGATGACCAGTTCGTCGCGACGGTGCCCCAGCGCGCGGGCGATCATTCGCTCACTCTCACCGTCGTAGCCGTAGCTGTACGCGGCGTCGAAGAAATTGATGCCGCTGTCGGTGGCCGCCTGAAGCGTGGCGAGGCTGTCGGCCTCGGTCACATTGATGCTGGTGATCCCCGCAATCGGCCAGCAGCCCATCGCGATGGGAGTGACCCGGATTCCGGTGCGGGCGATCTCGCGCAGTGGCAAGGTGATCGAGTTCATACTGCCATTAGCGCATCAATCAACGGCCGCATCAACATACAGACCGACAGATATCCGCCGACCAACGCGAAGTCAGCCAGCACGGCCAGCAACATGGCGACGTAGACGGCGGGGAGTCGGTTCTTGTCGGCCAGCCAACAGGCCAGAAAGGCGTTGCCTACTGAAACGGGAAGTCCGATGACGACCGCAACCAAAAACAGGATGGGCAGTCCTTCGCCGACATCGCCGAATTGTCCGCCTTGCGGAAGGGCCGTCGAGATCAGCCAGCAAACGGGCAGAATCATGAGCACGAACGTGCGAGTTCCAACCACGGCGGCTCGGTCCCAATCGGGTGACATGGTTTGCTGAGCTTCATTCATTGAATGTCGAATCACAACAGGAACAGCCAACCGACCAGACACAGGTCGGCGATCAGAGCCAGCGCCACGGCGACGGGGTAGGGCGAGATGTCACTGTTTCTCATGGCGACGCATGCTACGAAACCGCAAGCCAGGCCAACGGGTGGCAGAGTCACCATCGCTCCGAGGAACAGGCACAGCAACCCCGATGTGGACAGCAACGGGTCGAGGCGTCCGAACCCCAGCGACATCAGCACCACAACGGGGATCAGTCCGTACCAGGATGTCGCCGCAGCGACATACGCCACATGGTCCGGTTGCGCTTTCATGAGCCTCTCCGTTGGTTCCTGGCCCATGCCACGAGCGGGTCGGTGACGGTGGTGCGATTCTGTCGGCCGAGGGCTGCTTCGTCAAACCGGTTGGTTTGGGAGGGCCTTCAGAAATTGTGGCTGCTCGTTTGGTGAGACCCTGATCGCTTGTTAGGATTCCGCCCACTCGCCACCTTGCCGGATGATTCATGGTCAGATTGAAGCCAGATGCGCGAGCGAAGGATCTGCTGCGACCCCTTCGCTCGCGAGTCAGGCTTCAATGTCTCACTCTGCCAAGTCGATTCCCCGAGGTGTGAATAATCCGGGTTCGCCGGACGGAGCCATTTGTCTCTCAGGAACGGATCCCATGACCGCAGAAGTTCTCGACGCCCCCAGTCCCAAACAGCAGATTCGCGACCAGGCCCACGCCAACCGGAACGCTCAGGAAAACAAGGACGAAATCAGTCGCGCGATCGTCGCCCGCTGCATGTCTCTCCCCGAGTACCAGCAGGCCAAAACGGTCCTGTTCTATCTCGACGTTCGCAGTGAAGTGCGGACTCGCAACGACTTGGCCAACGCGCTGGCGAGCGGCAAGAAGATCGTCGTCCCCTACTGTGTGGAGGGCGAACTGGAACTGTTCCATCTCGAACACAACGACGAGTTGTCCGTCGGGATGTATCGCATTCTGGAGCCGAAGCCCGAGCTGCGAACCGTGTCCGCGAAGCAGGTCGATGTGGAAGAGATCGACCTGATCATTGTCCCCGGCGTGGCGTTTGATCGGCGCGGCGGACGAACCGGGCACGGCAAGGGCTATTACGACAAGATGCTCGAACACGCCCGGCCCGACACGCCGCTGGTCGCTCTTGCTTTCGAGTGCCAGTTGTTCGACGAGATCCCCATGCAGGACCACGATGTCTTCATGGACCAGGTCATCACCGAAAGGGCCGTCTACAACGGACTCGGCCGCTCGTCGAAGTGACCGACGCCAACGAAGAGACTTCTGAGCGGGGGGGCAGCAGCCGGCTTTGCACAAAAAATGTAGGGTGGGCACTGCCCACCACAAACGATGGTGGAATGGTGGGCAGTGCCCACCCTACATGAAGTATGCAACCTGATT
>JAYUFF010000909.1:0-3789 GCA_043738825.1 Schlesneria sp. | reverse complement strand
GCAATCGAGGGCCGACCGGGAGTGGAGGTGGCTCGCGAGTTTGGCGTGACAGTCAACGCCGTCTACTTGGCACGCAGCCGCGTCTTGGCTCGGCTGCGTGAGGAACTGGCTGGTCTGGATCAGTGAGAACAGGCACGCGAGCAGAGGCAAAGTAGATGCGGTTTCAAAACCCTGAAGGTAGCCCGCAGCGTAAGCGAGGGCATCGGGATGTCCAGCGTGGAATCGCCCTCGCTCACGCTGCGGGTTAGTTTTGAAGCCGCCTCTGGGCGAGTCACTCCGTGACTCGAAGATTCCAGCGAGGCTCCGCCTCGGACCAAAGTAGCCATCATCGCTCCGCGTGATGAGCCTTGTGGAATCGGGCGTCCACTTGTGAAAGGCTCATCACGCGGAGCGATGATGGCTACTTTGAGGGCAAATCTTGCCGACGGACTTTTTTCGCGACAGGTTTCCGCCGCCGCTCCTCTACTGTTATTGATACGCGATCATTTCCCGTCTGGAGCCGATCCAAAATGGCCACTCTTCGCAGCGCAGACCAAGAACAGTTACAGAAACTCCTGCTCGGCCAATTGCCCAGTGCCGAGGTCGAGCGTTTGGCAACCGAGTACGCTGACGATTCCCGTCTCGCGGAACTGGCCGAGTCATTGGCTGGCCAAGACGACGCTCTGCTGCATTTACTGCACAATCACGAGACCGCCGTGGTTGATCCTGAGGGGGAGCGTCTGGTGGAGCGACTGGTCCAGCGATTGAAGCCCGCCCTGCCCGTCTCGCCGCAAGACAACACTGCCGCCATGAATCGGGCGGACGTTTCCACCGAACCGAGTTCACCCGTCGCAACGGGACAACCTCAGAAGCTGCCCGAACGGTTGGAGTATTACCGGCCGATCAAGGTGCTGGGCCAGGGCGGCATGGGGACGGTCTATCTGGCCGAGGACACTCGGCTGGGGCGTGAGGTGGCGATCAAGACGTTGCGTCCCGAGTTGGCGATCAATCCGCAGGCCAAGGAGCGATTCCTGCGTGAGGCTCGTTCGGCGGCGAAGCTGGAGCACGATCACATCATTCCGATTTACTCGGTCGGTGAAGCGGCGGACGGCACTCCGTTTCTGGCGATGCCATTGCTGAAGGGTGAGCCGCTCGACGCGCTGATTCGACGGACGGCCGGGCCGCTGCCGGTAACGATGGTGGTTCGGCTGGCTCGCGAGATGGCTTCGGGATTGGCGGCGGCTCACGCGCGGGGATTGATCCATCGCGACATCAAGCCCGCCAACATTTGGCTCGAAGCTCCGACCGGCCGAGTGAAGATTCTCGATTTCGGTCTGGCCAAGGCAGCCGACGCGGGGAGTGAGGCCGATTCGGAAACGAATCTCACCGCCAGTGGAGCGATCGTCGGCACGCCCGCCTACATGGCTCCGGAGCAAGCGAGCGGTCATGCCGTCGATGGCCGCGCCGACCTCTTCAGTCTGGGCTGCGTGGTGTACGAACTGCTGTCGGGCAAGCGAGCCTTCTCCGGACCGAACACGATGTCGATTCTGATGAGCCTCGCCAACCACACGCCTCCCGCCCCGGACAAGCTCAGCGCTCAATGTCCCGCCGCGCTGTCGCGATTGGTCATGCAACTCTTGGAGAAAGACCCCGCCAAACGCCCGGCCTCGGCCGAAGCGGTCATTCAAGCTCTGTCCGAATTGGACATCGCGCCCGCATTGACTTCTAAACTGATTCTCCCCCAAGCGGGAATCAAAACGTGGCCGACGCTGCCAGCGTCGGAATCTGATGCTGGCAGCATCAGCCACGACATCTCAAATCCGGCCGCTCAACGAACAACGCCACCCGGCTTACCCAATCAGCGAGGGCAAACACAGTCCGACCGAGACGTGCCGAACGACACCATCCTCCTGTCGCTGGTCACACCCGCCCGCAAACCTTCGAGCCGGAAAACCCGAATCGCCCTCGCGCTGGCTGGCGCTTTGTTGACGCTGCTCGCCGCCGTGGTCTATCGCATTGAGACCGATAAAGGGACGGTGGTCGTGACGATCAAAGATCCCGCCGTGCAGGCGATTCTCGAACAGGACGGCCTGGTCATTCGCGACAAGAGCAGCGACCGCACCTGGACCATCAAAGCCACCGAGACGAAGCCTCTACCGAGCGGCGAGTATCAACTCAAAGTCGCCCCGCACTTGTTGGTCACTGACGACAGTGGCGTGGAACTGACGACCGACACCTTCACCTTAAAGCGAAAAGGGGAAGTCCGAGTACGAGTCACGTTGGAACAAAACGCAAAGCTCGCCGGGAAGAATGGCGGCGCGAACAAGACGACCATCGGCGCGGGCTGGCACGGTTGGTCGGCAGACGCTCCGCCCCCAGCAATCGCGCCGTTTGATGCCGAGCAGGCGAAGCAGCATCAGGAAGCCTGGGCCAAGTACTTCGGCGTGTCGGTCGGGTACACCAACTCCCTCGGCATGAAGTTCCGCCTCATCCCGCCCGGTGAGTTCACAATGGGCAGCACGGCGGCCGAGATCGAAGCGGCCCTCAAAGACGCCGGCGAAGACAAGCACTGGCAGGAGTGCATCCAGTCGGAAGCCCCCCAGCATAAAGTGATCCTGACGCAGCCGATCTACCTAGGCGTGCATGAAGTCACGCAGGCGGAGTATGAAAAGGTCATGGGCAAGAATCCCTCCGAATTCGCTCAGACGGGAACGGGTAAAGAGGCTGTCGCCGGGATGGAGACATCCAATCATCCCGTGGAAATGGTGAGTTGGAACGATGCGGCGGAATACTGTGCCAAGTTGAGCCAACAGGAGAAGCTCAAGCCGTTCTATTTCCGTGCGGGTGAGACGATCACGCCGTTGGGTGGGGCCGGTTACCGACTCCCCAGCGAAGCGCAATGGGAATTTGCGTGCCGAGCGGGGACCGTCACGAAGTACTGGATTGGCGATCAGGACGAAGACCTAGTGCGGGTGGGCTGGATTGGTGGGAACTCCGGGGGGCGGACGCACGCGGTGGGTGAGTTAAAGAAGAATCCGTTCGGGTTGTCTGACATTCTCGGCAATGTCTGCGAGTGGGTGCAGGACGAGTGGGATGCGACCTCCTACAGCCAATTCCAAGAGAAGCCTGTGGTTGACCCAAACCGTCAATTCATTGCCGATTCCCAGCGCGTGGTCCGGGGTGGCCATTGGCTCTTCCCCGAGTCCTACTGCCGGTCGTCGAATCGCAACCCTGGTAAGTCGTCTGGCCATGGAGGCATCATTGGTTTTCGGGTGGCGCTGGCGGTAGACACGGTGCGGCAGGCGTTGGAGGTAACGGCGTTGCCCAAGCCGGGGGCGACCGACCCCGACCGTCGCGCCGCCGAGTATGTGCTGTCGATCGGCGGCACCGTCAGAATCAAGGAGGCCGGTCAGGAACGTGCGATCGAGGTTGTCGGCGATCTGCCTCGTGGGCCGTTTGAACTCACGGTCTTGAGTTTGAACTGGAACCCGACGGCAAGCGATGCGGGGTTGGCCAATTGCCAGGGCTGCAAGAATCTCACGTACCTTAACCTGGACGGTACCCAGGTGAGCGATGCGGGGCTGGCTCACTTCAAGGATTGCAAGAAGCTCACGGATCTTGGTCTGCACGGCACCAAGGTGAGCGATGCGGGACTCGCTCTGTTCAAGGGTTCCAAGGGTCTCACGCACTTCGATGTTGGCGGCTGTGCTTCGGTAAGTGATGCCGGTCTGGCCAACTTCAAGGATTGCAAAGACCTTGTCTACCTTGATCTGACTTGTGCGGAGCTGAGCGATGCGGGGTTGGCCTATT
>JAYUFF010000908.1:0-3795 GCA_043738825.1 Schlesneria sp. | reverse complement strand
GGGAGACCATCCGCAACTGAAGGCGGTCCTGAACACAGTCGGTTTCGAGGGGAAGACGCTCGAAGTGGAACTGGTTCGCGAAGACCAGCCCGATGCCGCGCCGATCAAAAAATCAGTCGCCGTCACGGGAACGACCGTCAATGTCGAGTTCGATTTGGATGGAGTCGATGTCGGGCGCAAGGCGTATGTCATCCGCACGCCGGTGCTGGAGGGAGAGACGCGCGACGACAACAACAGCCGGTCGTTCGCCTTCGCGGTCGTCGATGATCGCGCGAAGGTTTTTCTCGTTGAGGGCGACGCCCGCTGGGAGTTCCGCTACCTCGACGCCGCGCTCTCGCGCGATGAGCGAGTCGATCTGAAGCGAGTCCTCTTCCAGCAGCCCTATCTCGGCATCCTGCCCGAGCCGTTCTTTCCCCGGCGTCTCGATCAAACCACCGACCCCAATGATCCGGCAGCATCACCGTTCGCGAACATCGACCTCGTCATCCTCGGTGACGTGCCGCCCGAACAACTGAGCGAGCAGACATGGGAACGGATTCGCGAATTCGTGACCGAGGGCGGCACGCTGGTGATCTCACCGGGAAAACGCTGGATGCCGCTCGCGTATCGTTCGCCAATCCTCGACCAGTTGCTGCCCGTCAAAAGCGTGAGGCCCTTCAATTTCACAGATCGCTCGGGTGAGACGACTCCGCTGCTGCGCGGGCTGCCACTGCAATTGACCGTCGATGGCGAACAACAGTCCATGTTGCAGTTCGCCGCCGACACGGCTCAAAACCGAAACATCTGGGCCGGACTGCCGGGCCAGATGTGGATGCTGCTCGGTGAGACCAAGCCCGCCGCGACGGTGTGGGCGACGACGTTGTTGCCCGCCGCGCTGGCCGACCCCTTGACCAACGACCGCAAGCATGGCTTGATCGTGCATCAACACCTCGGGTCGGGTCAGGTGCTGTGGCTCGGATTCGACGGAACCTGGCGCTGGAGACACCGCGTCGGAGACGAGTACCACCACCGTTTCTGGGCACAGCTCGCGCGCTGGGCCGCCGCCAACAAGGTGACGGCCGGGAACGAGTTCGTCCGCTTCGGCCCCGACAAGACCGACATCGAACTCGGCCAAGATGCGATCCTGCGAGCGAAGTGGATGGCTCCGTTCCTGCAAAAGTTTCCGAAGCTCAAAGCGAAGGCCGAAGTTTTTCGGATTGGCGACAAACCCGGCAAGCCGTTCACCACGATCGAACTCGCGCCGCCGAAGGACCGGCCGTTGCAGTTTGAGGGAAAAGCGGTCTCCCTTCCGGCGGGTGAGTACCGCGTCGCGCTCTCGACCGAGAACGCAGACCTCGGCCCGAAGCCGGTCGAGGCCACCCTGTACGTTCACGACCGCCCGAGCCTCGAACTGAGCGACCTCTCCGCCAACCGAGACCTGCTCACCCAGATCGCCGACCAGAGTGGAGGCCGTCTATTTTTGGCGGACGAACTGCACGAACTGCCAAAGCAGTTCAAGACGTTTGACGCGACGACCTCGCTGTACGAAGAGTCGCCGCTGTGGGACCGCTGGCCGTGGCTGGCCGTCCTCTTCGCGCTGCTGACCACCGAATGGGTCATCCGAAAATTGAATGGGTTGCCATGATGAATGACCACCCAACGCCGGACGAACAAGACGAGCGACAACCCTATTGCTCACGCTCCGAAGCCATCGAGCTGGCGATCAGTGCGATGTTGTGGTCCCACGCCGTGGTGATGGTGGCGGCACTCGTGGTCGAGATTCTGCTGTTCGGACCGGCGGGAGTTTGGATCGGACTGGGCGTGGTCGCGGGGTTGCTGGCGATGATGCCGGTGGTCGTGCTGCCCTCGGCCTACGTCATCGGTTGGCTGGCGCATCGCCTGTTCGCCCCGAGTTCGATCCCGGTCGAAGTGGCCGTGCGAGTGTTCGCAATCGTGTTTGAACTCAACCTGCTCGGCTGGGTGCTGTTCGCATCACTGACAATGATGTGACCATGTGATGGCGAACGCGACCTCGGGAATTGAGGATACCCAATTGCAATACGACGAATCGAACGATGGCATGCCGCAGAATTCCGACGCGATGAAACGGCCCGAGGTGTCCCGTCACGAGGCGATTTCAAAAGCGATCGACTTCATCACCATTGCTCACGGAATTCTTGCCCTCGTGACATGGGCGACTTGCATTTTGGTGATGGGTGTCAGCGGAATTATGCCGGGCCTTCTGATGGTCGTTGTGTTATTAGCGGCTTACGTCTTCTTTGTCCTCCCTGCGGGAAATGTCATTGGCTGGATCGCTCATCGCCTGTTCGAACACTCTTCCATCTCCATTATCTTTGCGATTCGAACATTCATCCTACTGTTTGAACTCAATCTTTTTGGATGGATCTGCACTGTCATCTTCGACATCAGCACTCACTAGGCTGCCGCGTTGCCAATCGTCTTCGCAGACGGCATCCTCTGGGCATGGCAACACCAGTCACAGTGACGACCGGAGCGCGGCTCCACTTCGGACCGCTCGCGGCGGCGGGCAGCGGCGGCGGGAAGTTCGGTGGCGTCGGGATGATGATCTCGGCCCCCGGCTACGTCGTGACTGCGCGGCCCGCCGAACGAGACTCGTTCGGCGGCGATGAGGCTTCCGTGGCGCGCATCGCCCAGTTCGTCCGCCGCATTCGCGCGGCATCGTCCGGCGAAGCGAAGGCAACTCAATTCGAGATCGAAGTGTGCGAGGCGATTCCGTCGCACAGCGGCCTCGGTTCGGGGACTCAGTTGGGACTGGCGGTGGCTCGCGCGCTGAGCGAACTGTCCGGCGAACGGGATGTGAGTGTCGAGACACTCGCGCGGCGGGCCGGTCGCGGACTGCGCTCGGCGATCGGTCTGCACGGCTTCGCGCGGGGAGGCTTTCTCGTCGATGGCGGCCGCGCGGATCAGCGCGACCAACTCGGAACACTCGTTGCGCGACACGACTTCCCGCCCGAGTGGCGACTGATCCTCGCCTCGCCCCCGCAATCGAGCGGCCTGTCGGGCGATGCGGAACAGCTCGCATTTGCGTCTCAGCCACCGATGTCCCACGCACTGACGGGCGAACTCTGTCGCATCGTATTGATGGACTGGCTGCCCGCCGTGATCGAAGCGGACTTCGCGCGTGTCGGCTTTGCAATGTACGAGTTCGGTCTGGCAGTCGGTCACTTCTTCGAGTCGGTTCAGGGCGGCGTGTTCGCTCATCCGCGCATGGCCCGGCTGGTGGAGCAGCTTCGCGCGCGCGGCGTCCACGGCATTGCACAAACCTCGTGGGGACCGACACTCGCCATCCTGTGCGCCGATCAAACAGAGGCTCAACAACTGGCGAACGATTATGCGCACGGAGGCGACTGGTCCGACTGCGAGTTCCGCGTCGTCGAGCCGCTCAATCGCGGGGCCAGCGTGTGGAATGAGTCCGTTCCCAACTAGCCCGACGCGCAAGCGAGGGCTTCAACGCCGTCGATCTCGCAGCCCTCGCTTGCGCGTCGGGCTAGTTTTTTGGTAACGACGACTCACCGCGTGTTTGGGTAGAACCGCGCGAGGCGATTGGGAGAGACGCCGCAGATCACCAGAATCAGCAGCAGCCAGTTGCGCAGCGTCTGCCTCACGATCCCATGACGCTGCCAACGGCGAGCCGAGACGGACAGACGCTCGTCGAGCAAGACAAAGCAGCCCGCGCGGCGCAGTCGCTTCATCAGCAACACGTCTTCCATCAGCATGACATCGGGGAACCGACCGAGTTGCTCGAAGACAGTCTTGCGAATGAAGATCCCCTGA
>JAYUFF010000907.1:0-3801 GCA_043738825.1 Schlesneria sp. | reverse complement strand
GGGCACTGCCCACCACAAACGATGGTGGAATGGTGGGCAGTGCCCACCCTACATGAAGTATGCAACCTGATTATTTGTGCAAAGCTGGCGTCAGCCCCGGACTCCTGTCGCGAAGAATCCGGGGGCTGACGCCGCCCGGCTCACCAAGAATGTTTCATCGAAGACCGCGTGGAGCATAGAACCGTGACGAGAAAGGAAAGCGGCAACCAATTGCCGCACTCCAAATCAGTGGCAAAAGTTGAGCTGTGGTCACTTCCTCTGTGAGTGCTTCGATCCGTCTTGGCAATGCCCTGGCTTCAAACGGCGTTGTGGACGCCAAGCCCGACAGTTCGTAAGTTACCCAACGATCAGTCTGCTCAGGATGACGCTGTGTGAACCGGAACGAATCGTCGATTCGACGGCACGCCACCGATGTTTCGGTGAGTGACTGATCTTTCCGTGGGTCGAAACATTTTCTCTCACCGAACACCTTGGAGAGACGGCGTGATTGGACTCACAACTCGACTGACCGAGTTGCTGCATTCGTGGATCGCCTTGCGTGTGGAGGCCGCAGCACTGGCGTGGCTCGACGACCGGGCAGCGGCCATCGCGACGGGAGACAAGAAGGCGTTGTTTCTTGGTTTCGGCATGGTCCCGCGCAAGGTCGGCAAAGCCGACGTGACTCTGTCCGACTCCGAGTTGGCTCAGGCTGAAGCCGCTCGTCCCGGCTGGAACCCGCGCGAGTGGAGCCTCGATCAACTCGCGCGGACATTCCTCGTGCTGAGCTTCCCGTCGGAGGACGCCGCACAGTACGTCCAGACGCTCGACCAACTCTTCCAAGCGGGTGAGGTCGGTGAGTTGGTGGCGCTCTACCAAGCATTGCCGCTGCTGCCGCATCCCGCCTCGCACGTCCTGCGGACGGCCGAAGGAATCCGCAGCAACATCAAGTCGGTCTTCTGCACGATCGCCCACCAGAACCCGTACCCCGCCGAGCAACTCAACGACGAGCAGTGGAACCAGCTCGTCCTGAAATGCCTCTTCATTGAAGTGCCGCTCGACCCGCTGATCGGCGTCGATCGTCGAGCCAACGCCAAACTGATGGCAACGCTAATCGACTTCGCCCACGAGCGCCGCGCCGCGCACCGCCCGATCCCGCCTGACCTCTGGCGCTGCGTCGGCCTCTTCGCGGATGAGCGGGCACTGGATGACTTGCGACTCGTATTGACGACGGGTGAGTTGGCCGAGCGGCAAGCGGCGGCAGACGCTTTGCGTCGCTGTCCCGATCCACGAGCGAAACAAATCCTCAACCTGTAGGATGGGCACTCCTGCCCGTCCTCTTTGATGCGTGAAGTAACAACGCTGGCGGACTCATTGCCCCTCGCAGTCCCTCTGGAGAGATCCATGACCGACGAATCCAAGTCGCCCAGCAGCGGAGATCAGGCTCATCTGTCAGCAACGCAAACCGCAGAGCCTGACGCCGATGTGCTCCGACAGTCTCAGCGAGATGTGTCTGCCATCAAGTGTGCCCGGTTGGTGGTTGGCCTGCATGTCCTTGCGCTTCTGGTCGCCGGTCACTGCATGCGTTTGTGCGTCTACTACCTCGCTTATCCGCTCAAACTGAAAATTGACCGCTTGGGATTCGCGTTCCCGGCCCACATCGTCTCAGAAATCAACTTCGTTTCGGTGATCGACAACTATTGGTACTTGTTGATTGTCGTGGCAATCCCATTACTGGTCATCAACTATAGGACAGCGTTGTCCATCGGACGAACGCTTGGCCCGAGGTGGGCGGAGTGGTATGGGCTCGCATTGACGTGCCTCATCGCTGCACGCCCGGTTTACACCTACGTTGTGCTTCAGTTTCCGGTCATCAGGTGATCAACTCCAACCTCTCACGACGGCCAGTCTTAGCGCATTCGCTGGTATCGTGTCGGTGGACTCATGAGAGTCAAATCCACTACTTCAGGCTCCTCCCCATGCTTTACCTCGACCCCCACATTCACATGGTTTCGCGCACGACCGACGACTACGAACAGATGGCCGCTGCCGGCGTGAAGGCGATCATCGAGCCGGCGTTCTGGCAGGGGCAGCCGCGGACTCAGATCGGCTCGTTCCAGGATTACTTTGCAACGCTGGTCGGCTGGGAGCGGTTTCGAGCGGCTCAGTTTGGCATCCGGCATTACTGCACGATGGGCCTCAATTCCAAAGAGGCCAACAACGAGGCGCTCGCCGAACAGGTGATGGACCTCCTGCCGCTGTTCCTCACCAAGGAAGGGGTCGTCGCGGTGGGCGAGATCGGTTACGACGACCAGACGCCGATCGAAGACAAATTCTTCCGCAAGCAACTTGAGTTGGCGAAGGAGGTCGGGCTGCCGGTCCTGATCCACACGCCTCACCGCAACAAGAAGCAGGGGACGTACCGCAGCATGGACGTGATCGAAGAGCATGGCATAGCCCCGCACATGGTCATCATCGACCACAACAACGAAGAGACGTACCGCGAGGTGCTCGATCGCGGCTACTGGTGCGCATTCACGATCTATCCCGGTACGAAGATGGGGAACGAGCGGATGGTCGACATCCTGCAAGTCGCCGGGGCCGAGCGGGTCATCGTCGATAGCTCGGCCGACTGGGGGAAGTCGGATGTCCTCGCCGTCCCCAAGACCGCGAAGCTCGCCGAACAGCGCGGCATCCCGCGCGAGCAGATCGAACTGGCGACGTACAAGAACGCCCTGGCCGCCTACTCGCAAAGCGGCCAGATTCGCGAGGAAGACTGGCTCAACCCGCAAGCCGTCGATCAACGAACGCTCTTCGAGGGAAACAGCGTCCTGCGCGGAGGCCAACCGCCCCGCATCGACACGGGCGACGACACGAACATCATTCGGTGATTCTTCTCTGGTCCCCTCGCCCCGGCCTTGCGGGGAGAGGGTTAGGGTGAGGGGTCTTTTCCCAAAGCCGCCCGCGCCATCGGCGATCCACGGCAAGGCGCTACTTCTCGAATCGAGCGTAAAGCATGGGTGAGTTCTTCAAAGGCTGGCGACGGAAAGCCGGGCTGGTCACGCTCGCGATGGCGTGCGTGCTGATGATTGGCTGGATGCGAAGCCTCGCAGTGACGGACGTGTTTTCGATTTGGATTAATGAACCGCGCCAACGACGATTGCTCGCAATTGAATCCCATTACGGCGAAATCGGATGGCAAGATTTTGGGTCTGCTCCGCTTATCGGTAATCCGAGCGGCTGGAGTTCCTACGCCAACAACCTTCGCCCGCCAGACCCGCTGGCATTCAACACCGTCCCCTACTGGTCGCTCGTCCTGCCACTGACTCTGCTCTCGGCGTGGCTGATCCTCATCAAGCCTCGGAAGGCGAAGGGGTCGCCGTAGATTTCAACTCGCGTGTGGGTCAGTACCGTAAATCGCACGGCCATGTATGTCGAAGCTCCGTGACCGTGGCACCCCATCTCCCGGATTCAACAAGGCGATGGCCTTGTTCCACAGTTCCGCGTGGCCGTATCGAAACGGCTCGGCAATCGTCGAGTCGGCCGCACGAGCGGCACAATCCAGCGAATCTTCGGGCAAACGGCAGAATGTTTTGGATCAGCCGTCTGGCAATCGGTTTTCCCGGATGGGTAACATGGGCCACGCACGCGGATGCTGACTGGCACTCCGCGTGGCCGACGTTCATTCAGCTTTCCGTCGCGGATAGTCGACGCAACACGATGACATTGTGCTCCGCACCTCGTTTTCAAAGGTGTGCTCCGCACCTCGTTGAGTCGGTTTCTTGAAGTCGGTTCCCACGAACCCCGAAAGTGCAAAGATGTCAG
>JAYUFF010000906.1:0-3802 GCA_043738825.1 Schlesneria sp. | reverse complement strand
GGAAGAGGAGCAGAAGCAACTCGAACAGCAACTCAATGACCTGAGCAAACAGATCGAGGGAGTGACCAAAGAGCTTGAGTCGATCCGAATGTCACCAGCCATGGTCCAGCAGCCGCGCACGAATCAGCAACTCAAGCCGCAGCCGCTCGATCGCGCCGAGCTGTCCATCGCGCCAGGCAGCGACCCGCGAGCGGCACTGGCCGATTGGATGACGAGCGGCCGGAACGAATCCTTCAACGGCAGCATCGTGAACCGCGTCTGGCAACACTTCCTCGGCGTGGGCCTGGTCGAGCCGGTCGATGACATTCGCGCGAGCAACCCGCCGACGAACCCCGCATTGTGGAAGGCCCTCAACGCCGACTTCGTCTCGCACGGCTTCGACCTGCGGCATCTGATGCGGACGATTTTGAATTCGCGCACATACCAACTCAGTTCCGAGACAGCGGCCGACAACGAGGCCGACACGAAGTTCTACTCGCACTACTACGCACGGCGACTGCCCGCCGAACTGTTGCTCGATGCGATCAGCCAAGTCACCGCGATCCCCGACCAGTTCCCCGGCTATCCCGAAGGAATCCGGGCACAGCAGCTTCCCGATCCGGCTCTCGATTCCTACTTCCTGCGCCTCTTCGGCCGCTCGGATCGCGTGACTGCGTGCGCCTGTGAACGAACCGGCGACGTGACGATGTCGCAGCTTCTGCATCTTCAAAACGGAGACACCATCACCCGCAAACTCGAAGCAGGAGAAAGCCGCCTCGCCGAACTGCTGAAGTCCACGCCCGACAACTTGCCCCTGATCGAGCGCCTCTTCCTGACAACCCTCGCCCGCAAGCCGACTGAGACCGAAACCAACGCTGCGACGAATGCCCTCGCCAGCGGAGACCCCCGCGACACCGTCTTCCGCGATCTCCTCTGGGCCTTGCTAAACTCGAAGGAGTTCGCGTTCAATCACTGATCGCGACTGTTTTGTTGATAAGAGGAAAAGGCCAGCGACGCACTTTAACAGGGAAACCCGGCTGCAATGTTGAAAACACTGTTCTGGAACATCCGCCAGCGACCGCTGCTTAATCTGGTGGGACAGCTTGTTCGAGAACATTCCGTCGATGTTGTGGTGCTCGCTGAGTGCCAAGAATCCCCCGAGGGTGTACAGGAGGCAATTCAGTCATCGTGCGACCGCCGCTTCTTCGTCCCGGATGCTCGCCCATCACGATTGGTCGTTGTTTCTGGACTTGGTGGTGATCAATTTCGCGAAGTGGATTTGGACCTGACCGGGATGATGAGTATTCGCTGCACGACGTTTGGCGGGATGGAGTTTCTGTGGGCTTTTGTTCATTTGGGCAGCAAGATGTTTATGGAAAGCGAAGATCAGACTGGTTTGGCGAGGGAAGTTTCCCATCGGCTGCGACAGATCGAAGAACGACGTGGACATGGACGGACAGTTCTCTGTGGTGACTTCAACATGAATCCATTCGAGAGAGGTCTGGTTGAGGCTGGAGCGTTCCATGCGATGATGACGCGTGGCTCAGTTCGGCGGGGCCATCGAACTGTGATGGCGCAGGAGTTTCCGTTCTTCTACAATCCGATGTGGGGTCTCTTCGGAGATCGCACCGCTGGTCCGCCGGGCACGTACTACTCCCGGCGCTCGAGTCACCTGTCGTATGATTGGAACTTGTTTGACCAAGTGCTGTTTCGAAAAGATGTCCTGCCATACTTTGAAAGCGATCCGCAAATTCCGACTTCCGCTGGCAGCCAATCGCTTGTCAACAAGCGCGGACGACCAGACAAAAAGAACTTCTCGGACCATCTCCCACTGCTCTTTACACTCGGATTGAATGAGAGGGATTTAGCATGAGCACTGCAATTCGCGACATGTGGCCCGAAGTCGTGGACACGGCAACGGCCGCGCTCCCCAGTGAGATCCTTGAGTATCAGGCTCAGCGGCTTGAGGAGCGTACCAAAGGTTTCCTGAAGGCTAACGTCCTCCGCACAATGGCATCACCGGAAGAGGTGCTCCTCAGTTTTGAGCTAACCGCACCCACGCTCGATTTCACGTCGATCCTGTTCAAGGTTCGTCATCGCGCTGCGGTTGAATACCCGGCATTGATCGTTCCGCCAGAGCCATTGCCGTCGTTCCTTAGGCCCACGATTACCGTCGAAAAGGTGGTCAAGAAAGGACAGCCTAGTCGTTACACACTTGGGGTGGCACAAGAGATGATGAGAGCGATGGACCAAACACTTGACCAAGTGGAATTGGTCAACGAGCCGAATCCGTGGTTCGCAACGTCTGACGAAGAGTTTTCCGATAAAGTAGGAAAGGTTCTGCGTTTGCCTCAGGTGACATCCATCATCACGAACCTACTGACGAAGTCGCACCGACTGGCTATTCCAGCATCTGAGCCCCCTGGAACAGAGGCGGCTCAATAGTTGTGGATCATCCTGACACGATTCATTCAGTCATCGTCGATACCCCAAAACTATGGGACGAACCATGTTCGACATCTTCTGTTCTCCGCATCGTTCTTCCCTTTGCAACGGCACGTTGCGGCGGGACTTCTTGCAGGTGGGGGGCCTCGGACTGTGTGGGCTTTCGCTGGCAAGTCTGCTTCAGCACGAGGCGGCTGCGAAGGAGAGCGGACAGGGGGCGACGCGGCTGGCTCGGGCGAAGTCGGTGATTTTGGTTTATCTCGGCGGTGGGCTGACTCATCACGACAGCTTTGACATGAAGCCGGAGGCACCGGCCGAGATTCGCGGCAAGTACTCGCCGATTGCCTCGAACGTGCCGGGGACTCAGGTGGGCGAGTTGCTGCCGAGGATGGCGGCCAACATGGACAAGGTGGCGCTCGTGCGGTCGGGGGCTCACAACAATGATCATCACGAGACCGCGACCAACTGGGTGCTGTCGGGGCGGTTCGGTTCGGCGTTTGGAGACTTTCCCGCGATCGGTGCCGTCGCGGCGCATGAGTTGGGTTTTGCGGGCGTGCTGCCGCCGTATGTCGCCGTGCCGCGCAATCCGTCGTTCACGTGGGAACTCGGCAAGAGCGCGTTCCTCGGCGGGCGGTACGAGTCGTTCAAGACCGGCGATCCGAACGCCGAGAACTTCAGCGTGAAGGACGTCGCCGTCGCGAACCGCGATGCCACCCGCTCCGACAGGCGCAAGGCGTTCCTGTCCACCATCGATCAACTGGGTGACAAGGTGCGCGGCAATGATCAACTGGCGACGTATGACGAATTCCGCGGCCGGGCGGCCGAGATGATTCTGTCGCCGCAGGCCCAAGCCGCGTTCGCCGTCGAGCGCGAGGACGTGAAGCTGCGCGACCGTTATGGCCGCAACACGTTCGGCCAGAGTTGCCTGCTGGCCCGCCGGCTGGTCGAAGGGGGCGTGCGGTTTGTCACGGTCAATTACGGCGGTTGGGACCATCACGCGAAGATCTTCGAGAGCTGCGACAAGAAGCTTCCCGAGTTCGATCTTGGATTCTCGGCGCTGATCGAAGACATGTCCGCCCGCGGCTTGCTGAAGGACACGCTCGTCGCCTGCTTTGGCGAATTCGGTCGCACGCCGCTGATCAACAAGGACGCGGGACGCGATCACTGGGGCCCGGCCGCGAGCCTGCTGTTCGCCGGAGCGGGAGTCCAGCCGGGCCGGGTGATCGGCGCGACAGACAAGCAGGGAGCGAACGTGACCACGCGCCCGTATGCTCCGGCCGACGTCTGCTACACGATCCTCGATTCACTCGGCATCGACCCGCACGTCTCGCTGATCACTCCCGACGGCCGCGCCATCGACGCCTTGGAAGAGGGCGAG
>JAYUFF010000905.1:0-3805 GCA_043738825.1 Schlesneria sp. | reverse complement strand
TTTTTGAGCGGCGTACGTGTGGAGTCGTGGATGGTGATTTGGAGTGCGGGGATTCATCACCGCTTTCTTTTCTGGTGCGGATCGCGCGACGCGCCGGTTTCGTCGAATACAGCGGTCGAGGAGCCGTCGCGGTGTCTGAGAAAGGAAAGCGGCGATGAATCGCCGCAGTCCAAAGGAAGAACCCCTCACCCTAGCCCTCTCCCCTCCAAGGCGAGGGGCGAGGAGACAAGGCGGAAGACCAGCGAAGACCGTCAGTCGTCGAGGAGGTCGCGTAGTTCGGTGCGGAGGCGGGCGAGGACTCGCGAGGAATAGACGCGGACGGCGTTGGGAGTGATGCCGAGTTCCTCGGCCACATCGGCGGCGGAGCGGGATTGGACGATGTGCTGCCAGCAAGACTGCCAAACCTTCTCAGAGAACTCGGCCTGCATGATCTGCATCGCGCGCTGGACGAGTTGTTGCCGGTAGTCGGCTTCCCAGAACTCGGCCAGCGTGGCGGGATCGGCGACGGCGCTGAGAGGGTCGGAATCGCTGTGGCCATTCGCGGCAGGAAGCTGCTTCCGGCGGAAGCGTTCTCGGCACTTGTTAACCGTCACCACTTGCAGCCACTTGCGGAACGAACCATCTCGCTGGCGTTCAAACGTCCGCAGCTTGGTGAGCAGAGCCGAGAAGACTTCCTGCACGAGGTCTTCCGACTCCGCCTCGTTCAACCCGGTGCGCAAGCTCCAGTGGAAGAGGAGCGGCGTGTAGAGATCGACCAGCCGATTCCAGGCCTCGTTGTCGCGACGCATCGCGCCGTCAGCGCACTCCGACTGATGCCGGACTCGTTCGAGGAGTGTCAGTGAGGTGATCGGCATGAAAAAGCCATGAGCGTGAAAGGGCATCGACTTGGCTGGTCGCCATCGACGGCACCAGCAGTCGAATTCAGCGTGGATACTGATTGATACTGGAGACCGCGTTTCCGCCAGTCCACCATCGCCGTCAACGCTTCGATAGCATTCGCCGCCTCGGACGGCAAGTGACCTCAATTGCGAGACCGGGGCCATCGCCTGTTTCAAAGTAGGGTGGGACCAGCTCGCTTCGAGCGCCGGCCCACCATCAGGAAACATCGAGAATTGCTGGTGGGCCGGCGCGGCGAAGCGCCGCTGGTCCCACACGACATCCTGCCCAGCTTCAAACAGGCATTGGCCCTGATTGCGAGACCGGGGCCATCGGGTTGTTTGGTGGAGGCTCGATCGAGTCCGCTAGGTTCACACAAAGTTATTGGGCGAACACTGGGTATTGCAGACTCCAACTCCACACGATGAAAAGACCGGCATGCAGGGAACGTTGGCCACGAACAGTCGCGCGATTGGTACTGAGTGATCGACTCTTCCGATATACTTCACGCCCAGTTGTCACAGCCTTTACCGAGACCCACGACCCATGCTGGCGATGTCACTCCTCTTGGCGCTACTGAGTTACCTGGCCGGCTCGATCCCGTTTGGCCTGATGATCGGCCGGGCCGTGAAGGGGATTGACCTGCGTCAACATGGCAGCGGCAACATTGGGGCGACCAATGCCGGCAGAGTCCTCGGCAAGAAATGGGGCTTGGTTTGCCTGGGCCTCGACGCGCTGAAAGGTCTGCTGCCGGTGGCGTTTCTCCCTCAGTTGATTTGCGGGGCTGCCGAGCCTGCGATGATGGAGCATCTGCGCGTACTGGCGGGCGTGTCAACAATCGTGGGCCACATGTTTTCCTGTTGGCTCGGCTTTCGAGGCGGCAAGGGCGTCGCAACATCGCTGGGCGTGATCGCGATGCTCAGCCCGTGTGGCTTGCTGGCCGGAGCCATCGCGTTTTTCAGCACGTTCGCCATCTGGCGCATCGTCTCATTGAGTTCGATGCTCGCGGCCGTTGCCTTCGGGAGTTGCGAACTGGCGACGCTCAAGCCCTCTCCGTTCGCGGGTGACACGTGGAGCCGGGGCCTGTTCGCCATTGCGGTGCCGCTGCTGATTGTGTTCCAACATCGAAGCAACGTGCAGCGACTGCTGAAGGGTGAGGAACCCCCGTTTGGAAAGACGCGGGCTGCGAAGGAGTCGGTCGAGAAATAAAGAAACGGAGGGCTGATGCCCTCCGCTCGCAACGACTCGAATCGACAGGCACGACTCGCTCAGGCGAGCGGCAGGAAAAAGCTGACCCATTGAAGCCTGACGCGCTGCCCCGTTGAAGCCTGACGCGCAAGCGAAGGACGCTCGGCAACTGATCCTTCGCTTGCGCGTCAGGCTTCGATCTGCGGTTGGACAATTCCTGCCGGCGCTCAGCAGACTTCGACCTCATTCATCACCAAGGCGTCGTCGGCTGCCTCCATCGCGGCGTGAGTCACGAGCTGCTTGTTGTAGTAGGTCGAGGTGCGGCCCGAGATGATCACGCACCCATCGACCACATGGACCCGCAGTCCTCGAACGCGACCGCCGGTGCGAGACTGAACCGCTTGTTCGATTTGTTCCGCCAACACATCCGGGCTGGGACTGAGCAACGTGGCAAGCATGACGATCCTCCTTGAAAACCAATGGCCTCGTGCGAGATGGCTAAGCCGTCTCGAAAAACCGCGAGGCTGAAAACCATTCGGCTCGAGACGGAGCACGAATGACGAGCGACTTCGTGAATCGAGTGACTGTCCGAAAGAACACCTTTGATTCGCGTTCCCCGCTGATCAAAGTTCCTTCGCTGACACGACTGATGACAAGCTGAGATTTGCGATTGGGCATCCCTGCACCGTCTCCAACATCCCTGTTACACTGGCTCACCAACCGACCTGCACTACAAGATGGGAATGACTAGCCGGGTCGAACTGGCAGCTTCCGGGTACATCACGCGACAACACGGTACTCATAGCCTGTGCAAATCGTCAAACGAAATCTCTGTGTCCCGGCCAAATTCCTTGAGATCGCCTCTCCGAACAAACTTGTCGGAATTGGCCAGGCAAGATAGGCAGGACGGCGTCCGTCAGACAAATTGAACCGCCAACTCGACGAGGATCCACTTCATGCAAGACGATGCACTTCAGTTCCTCAAGGATCTGCTGCATGCCCCCAGCCCTTCGGGTTATGAGCGGCCCGTGCAGGATGTGGTCCGGCGATTCGCGAAGAGATTTGCCGCCGACGTGAAGACCGACTGGCATGGCAATGTGGTGGCGTCGGTCAACCCGACTGGTTCGCCTCGCATCATGCTGGCCGGTCATTGCGATCAGATTGGATTGCTGGTCAAGCACATTGATGACAAGGGCTTCCTGTGGGTTCACGCGATTGGGGGCTGGGATCCTCAAGTTCTGATTGGCCAGAACGTGCAGGTCTGGACGAAGGGCGGTCCCGTGGCGGGTGTCATCGCGCGAAAGCCGATTCACCTGCAAACGCCCGACGACCGCAAGACCGTGGCCGAGATCAAAAATCTGTGGGTCGATATCGCCGCTCAAGACGGAGACGAAGCGCGCGGGATCGTGGCCATCGGCGATCCGATCACCGTCACACTTGGCTTTCGCGAACTGAGGAACGGTTTCGCGTCGGCTCCCGGCATGGACAACAAAGTCGGTGCTTGGACGGTGATGACGGCGGCCGAGCGAATCGCGAAGGGGAACCCCCAGGCGGCCGTCTTCGCGGTCTCGACCGTTCAGGAAGAGATCGGGTTGCGTGGAGTACAGACCAGCGCGTTTCAGATCGACCCGCAACTCGGCATCGTGGTCGATGTCACTCACGCGACCGACTGCCCGACAATTGATGAGACTCAATTCGGACGGATCAAGGTCGGCAAAGGCCCCGTCCTGTATCGTGGCCC
>JAYUFF010000904.1:0-3805 GCA_043738825.1 Schlesneria sp. | reverse complement strand
TGAAGCCGAACCAGTGGCACAACCTGCAACTGACTCTCGATCTGAAGAGCCGAACCGTCTCGGGCAAAGTCGGCATGCCGGGGAGTACGACCGAGTTCACAGCGAAGCCGTTCACGCCGAGTTGGTCCGGCGCGATCGACCTCGTTGTACTGGACTCGCTCGGCTCCGCATCACCAACCCGAAGCGTGAGCGAGGGCGAGCGCCGTGAAGGCCCCGATTTCGAAAGTCGTCCGGAGCGATCGCCCTCGCTCACGCTTCGGGTTGGTGATGCGAAGCTCCCGGCCATTGAATACGACAACCTCGGCGTGCAGGATGCGCCAATCACGCCCGTTTCGACTGAGCTGCCGGCACTTGCCGTCGCGGTGAGCGGGCTTGATCCCGTCGCGCTCACGAAGGAGTTGGAGGAACTGACCGGATTCGACGGCGACTTCGAGTTGCAGACGAAAGACGCTCCACCCGCCAGTCCGTGGGGGCCGGGACCGAACAGCGTCGTGAAGCTGTCGGCCAGCTCGCAAAGCCCGTTTCTCAACGCCTTCGCACCGGGTGAGCTTGGCGTCCACATGCCGAATCGCGGTGAGTACGACGGCTTCGGCCGAACGGTCGCCAGCGCGAAGCCGAACGAGGAGGGACGGCTCTTCGCCAGCTTCGACTTCCGCTGCGCGAGCAAGGACGCGGGAGGCAACGGTTCGTGGCGCTACTACCTGGGACACGGACCCGGCAACTCGGCGGCGGTCGAGTTGTTTTTCAACGGTAACGAGTTCTTTCGTCGCAGCGCGGATGCGAAGGAAGCGGCCTGTCCGTTGGTCGTGGGCGAGTGGTATCAGGTCCAACTGACGCTCGATCTGAAGGCGAAGACGTATACAGGGCTGCTCGCAGCGAAGAGCGAAGCGAAGGCGAAAGAGTTCACCGGCCAGTTGGCCTCGGGCTGGGACGGCACGATCGACTACACGTTCATCGACAGCTACGGCCACATCGGCGGCGTGCGACCATCGCTCGATGCCGACAATTTTGTGATTGCGGCAGCCGAGTTGCCCGCGTTTGATGCGGTACCGGTCCAAGCGACGAAGACGGCTCGCGAATCGCGGCGCACCAAAGTCGCGGAGCTTCGCCAACAACTCGCGTCGCTCAACACGAACGCGGAGATCAGCAAGCAGGAACTCAACAAGCTGCTGGCTGAGGGACCGTTCGCGATGGCCTACGGCATGGCGGAAGGGACGCCCCACAACGTGCGGATGCAGATGCGCGGCGAGCCGGATCAGCCCGGCGTCGAAGTCCCGCGCGGCTTCCTCAAAGTCCTCGGTGGCGGTCCACTCGCACCGGAGACTCCTGGCAGCGGTCGATTGGAACTCGCGCAGTGGCTGACTCGCCCCGACAACCCGCTGACCGCGCGCGTGATGGTCAATCGCATCTGGCAGTATCACTTCGGGCGCGGACTCGTGAAGACGCCCAACGACTTCGGTGTCCGTGGGCTGCCGCCGACGCATCCCGAGTTGCTCGATCACCTCGCGACGCAGTTCGTGAAGGGGGGCTGGTCGGTGAAGGCGATGCACCGGCTGATGATGTTGAGTGCGACGTATCAGCAAGCTTCGGTCACCGACGTAGCCGCACTCGCCAGAGTGCGGGCGAGCGAGACGAAGCCCCACGTTCTGGCGAACGTGGCTACCGCGAATGCCGACCCCGATCTTTATGTTTCGTTTCCGCGCCGGCGTCTCAGTGCCGAGGAGATTCGCGACGCGATCCTCGCTGTGAGTGGAGAGTTGGATCTGACACCGGCACAAGAGCACCCGTTTCCGACGCCGATCAACTGGGGCTACTCGCAGCACGGCCCGTTCAGTGCCGTTTACGACCACAACAAACGGAGCGTCTATCTCATGACGCAGCGGCTCAAGCGGCATCCGTTCCTCGCGCTGTTCGATGGGGCGGACCCGAATGCCACGACGGCCGAGCGTCTTGGCACAACCGTGCCGACTCAAGCGCTGTTCTTCCTCAACGATCCGTTCGTCCATACGAAGGCGGAGAAATGGTCGATGCGACTTCAAACCGCCAGCCCCGACGAACGGACGCGGGTCGAACAGGCCTGGCGCCGCGCGATCGGCCGGTCGCCGACGGAGATCGAGCGGGGCGAGGCCGCCGAGTTCCTCGCAGCCTATCGCACCGAGTTGGCTGCCGCGAAGATGGACAACGTCGAAATTCGGTCACTGGCGGCGTACCTGCGCACGCTGATTGGAAGCAACGAATTTCTCCATGTCGATTGAATTGAAAGGCAGATGACATCCTTCGGAAGGCTGATCGCCACGAATTCTGACGGCATTTGATTTACAACAGTTAACTCATTGTCTTATGACAAGGAGGAGGCAGCGTGAAATACGATGATGCAAGCTGGCACTCTGGAGGCGAATTTCCGTCGGAGTCACCCGAGGAATATGGTGGCACCCACATTGGGCTCTATCTCCGATACTGCTTCGCCAAGGGTTGGGCTGGCGAACTGCACACCGAGGAAGCGCCCGAAGCAGTAGCCAACGTGATTGTTGGCAGCATGTCCGGCACGGACTTCCTCTTTGAGTACTGCGATGGCAAATTCACCGATGAGGATCTGAACGAGGCGGGGAATTCGGTTACTGATCGCTATTACGGCGAAAGAGGGCGCTACCTGTCCGATTACGCGGCCCACTTCGGAGATCTCATGTACTTAGCGCCGGAATCGGACCACGACTTCGATGTCTTCGTAAAGATGATTGACGCACGCCTGGTGAGCGGCAATCTCTCCGAGTGACTGCCGCAACTGGACCGCAGTCCGTTGGTCGTGTCGTGAATTCCGTGAATCAGTGACGATCAGCGCAGATTAGCGTTCCCGTTTTCTTCAGGACTTTTTCATGCACGACAAACTGATGTTTGATCCGACTCGCCGCAGAGTGCTGCGTTCGATGGTCGGCGGCTCGATGCTGCTGCCGGGGATCGTGTCGCAGTTGCTGGCCGAGGACGCCGCGCCGTCGAATCCGGCTGATCCTCTCGCGCCAAAGCAAACGCATTTTCCGCCGAAGGCGAAGCGCGTCATCTTCCTCTATATGAGCGGTGGCGTGTCGCACATCGACTCGTGGGATCCCAAGCCAAAACTGTTTGCCGACGCGGGCAAGACGGTGCCGGTCAACGAGTTTCAGGGCCGCAAGGGGGACTACAACATGTTCCTCAAACGCCCGCAGTGGGAGTTCGCGCCGCATGGCAAGTCCGGGACGGAAGTCAGTTCGCTCTTCCCTCACATGGCCGAGTGCGTCGATGACCTGTGCGTGATCCGCTCGATGAAGTCAGACCACACGAACCATTACGAGGCGACGCTCGGCATCCACACGGGTTCGTTCACGTTCGCGCGGCCGAGCATCGGTTCGTGGGTCAGTCACGGCTTGGGGACGATCAACCAAAATCTGCCGTCGTTCATCGTGCTGGCTCCGCTGACCCCGTATGCCGGAGGACAAGT
This sequence comes from Schlesneria sp., assembly GCA_043738825.1. Classification (GTDB taxonomy): domain Bacteria; phylum Planctomycetota; class Planctomycetia; order Planctomycetales; family Planctomycetaceae; genus Schlesneria. The sequence goes on along the minus strand of JAYUFF010000904.1, from coordinate 333 downwards.
CTGGGCTTCCGACTTCCTGCCGGGTTGTCATCAAGGAACCCCCGTCGCGCCCGGTGCCGAGCCGATTGCCAACATTCAACGACGCCAGCCAGCCGCCGAGTTGCAGGAGCTGGAACTCGGTCTGACTCAAGCCTTCAACCGCCGGCATCTGGCGAACCGCGCGGGTGACGCGAATCTCACGGCGCGCATCAAGTCCTTCGAGACCGCGTTCGGCATGCAGTCGGCCGCGCCCGAGGCGTTCGATCTGACAAAAGAGACCGATGCGACGCTCGGTCTTTACGGGTTGCCGCGTGGCAGCACGAACGGCTTCGCATGGCAGTGCCTGATGGCGCG
>JAYUFF010000903.1:0-3809 GCA_043738825.1 Schlesneria sp. | reverse complement strand
TGTTCGCTGCTTGTCCGGGGGCTAACGCCCTCCGGCTCGCCTGGTGAGGCGGGAAAGAAATCGAAGTCACCAATGGTCATCGGCAACGTCACGGTCTCAACGACTTCGCCCGCCGGATCACCAAGCAGACGAAGTTTCAGAGGCTGCCCCGCAGGCCCACCGGGCGGGAACGCCACGAGCGGCCTCACAAACGTGCCGATGTGAGCGAGGTAATTCACCTGCGAGTCGAGCGGTACGCTCTGCTGCACTCGCACGATGTAATCCCCGTCTCGCGGCGCGAGTGTCGAGATGATTGGGTCTTGCACATGCAACATGCTGTCGTCGTTGCGAGCGAGCAGTTGGCCTTGCTCATCGAAGATCTGCACGCTGAGGTCGTTCTCCGCTTCGCCATACGCGATCTCGGTCAGCCAGACCGAATCGACTTCGACCGAGATCCGCTCGCCCGCTTTGCGAGTGACTCGGAAGCAATCCGCATCCCCCTGAATCTGTCCGGCGATCGTCACGTTGCTCGACGGAATTGTTTCGGCCTGACTCGGCAGATCGTTCTTGCCACGCGACGGTTCGGCTTCGATGACGACCGGAAACGGAGTCACTCGAAACGTGCTGACGGTCGTCAGCTCGCGAGCGGTTCGCAACCGAAAAGCATGAACTCCGACCGGGCAATCGGCCGCGATGTGAAACTTGCAAGTCACTTCCTGCTCGATGCGTGCCCCGTGATGCAGACTGCGATGCGGAATCTCCTTCGCCGCCGAGATCTCCACAGCCTCAATGCCACCGCGATAGAAGATCGCTTCACGCACGTCGTTCAACTCGACGCCCTGAATCTTCACCTCGACTGTGGTGCCCCGCTGCCCGCCGCGCGGCATAACTCGTTCGATGTGGCGCTGCACCGGACCGGCAAAGAGCGGTGCGTGAAGTAGGATCAGTGTGACGAAGAGGGCGGTTCGCATGGTTTTCTCGTAGCACAGGCGGCCCGCCTGTGATTTTTCAATCAACGTCCGTAAAGGAAAACAACGACAGGCGAGCCGCCCGTCGCTACGAATCTATCCGTGCTCGGGCGCGGCCTTGGTCGTGAGGGACGCGAGACGTTCCGCCACCCAAGCGGCATCGTCTGCGTTCAATGGCGGTCGAACGGCCGCGCGGTAATTGAGGGCATAGTCGTAGCCCGCTCGGTCATAAGTGGTCGTGAACACGTCTTGCAGATCGAGCAAGACATCGGGGTCAGGCTCGGCCAGCGGGATGGGGATCGATGGCAGAGGGTCGCGCAGCGACCAACCGTAAACATCCATGTCGGGCCCCTCGGTCGGTCGCGTGACGAATGCGAAGTAGTCGCCCGGCTGCAACGGATCGGCAGTGGGAAGCCGCTGCCCGCCCCGCAAGAAATCCAACTCGACCAAATTGGTCGTCGAGTTTTGCACGTTCGCCCGCTTGCCGAGGTATGCCGCCTGCCCATCTCCGCGCGCCTTGTTCGACGGCGACAGCAATTCGATGACCGTGACGACGTCTCGAAACTCTTTGGTTCGAATCGTCAAATATGACCGCCGACGCTTCGGCATCGGCAACCGATTCCGAACCGGTGCCAGCGTCGCGACGGCTTTACCAGCGTACTCGCGCCAGCCGTGTCCCGCGTCGGTCACAAAGACATCGGGAGCAATGATCTGCACGACTTCGTCTTCGTCTTGATCGTCGTCCGGCTGAGTCACATAGACGTAACGCTCGACGTTGACGAGATACTGCGGTCGCACGCGCGGCACGAGAAAGTCACTGATGATCGTGACAAACCTTGCGTGAAAGTCGTCCCACAACTGCGATTCAAGGAAGGGATCAAGACCGGGAAATGGCGATGGCATGTTGGTGTCTCGGTTCTCGTAGCACAGGCGGCTCGCCTGTGTTTTTTCGATTAACGATCACAAAGAAAACGACAGGCGAGCCGCCCGTCGCTACGACTGAATCAAACCCTTCACCAGCTTTCCGCCGTTGACGATCTCAATCGGGCGAGTGCCGAACGCCAGCAACTCTTCATCCGCGTTGATGCCCAATTGGTGATAGACGGTGTGCAGAAAATCTTCGAGCGGCACTGGGTCGCGAGCGGGTTCGCTGGCGGTGGCGTCGGAGGCTCCGTAGATCAGGCCGCGTTGAATGCCGCCGCCGGCCAGGATCATCGAGTATGACCTGGCCCAGTGATCGCGGCCGTTGTCGTTGTTGACCTTCGGCGTGCGGCCGAACTCGGACGTGACCATGACCAGCGTGCTGTCGAGCAGGCCGCGTTGATCGAGGTCCGTCAGCAAACCGGCGATCGCGTGGTCGAGCGGCGGGGCCTTGTCCTCGAAGTCGGCCTTGATGTTCGCGTGGCTGTCCCAGCCGCCGTAGTCGATCGTGACGAACCGCACGCCCGCCTCGACCAGCCGACGCGACAACAGCAGCCGCTCGTTCACAGCGGCCGGTGCGTTGCGGGCCTTTAGCCGATAGCCGGTGCCGTACAGTTTGCGAATGTGCTCCGGCTCGTCGCTCAGCGAGAACGCGGCTTGAGCTTTCGGCGACGTCAGCAACGTCTGCGCTTGAGCGAAGAACTCGTCCTGCGTGTTGAGCTGATCGACATCTCCGTCGAGTTTGCGGAGCCGCTGCTCGACGATCTGCCGCGCGACACGTCGTCGTTCGAGTTGCTCCATCGTCAGACCGGCGGGCAACGAAAAGTCCTTCACGCGGAACGGGCCGGAGTCCCCCGGATCGGCTCCAAGCTGAAACGCTCCGAACTTGCTGCTGAGGTATCCGGTCCCGCCAGCAAAACCGTTCTGGTTCGGCACGGCGACATAGGCCGGCATGTTCTCGCGCGGGCCGAAGTGCTGCGACACGACGGCTCCCATCTGCGGATAGTCGATGACCGTCGTCGGCAAGTAACCGGTGAAGAGGTGATACGTCGCCAGCCCATGATCGGGGATGCGGCACTGACACGATCGCACGACCGTGAACTTGTCGGTCACCTGAGCCATGCGGCCAAAGTGCTCGCTGAAGAGTTCGCCGGTCTTGGTCTTCGTGACGTTGAACGGCCCACGGTATTCGGCTGGCGCTTCCGGCTTCGGATCGAACGACTCTTGCGATGCAAAGCCGCCGCCAAGATTCAAATGGATGATGCTCTTCGCCGGGCCGTCTTTCTTCGTCGCCGCACTCGCCTCACGACGCAACAAGTCACTGAGCGACAGCCCCAGCGCGCCGCAAACGCCAATTCGCAACGCCTGTCGCCGACTCATCTGGGCCAGTTGCCGATACTCCGAGCAACCGGCTCGATCTTGCTGTTGTTGATTCATGATTTTGGTTCTCTGCGATGTTCTCGTGGCAGCAGGCGGCTCACCTGTTCGTTCTTGGCGTGATATTACGTGCATGCTCCCCAGCGGGCATCCTGTCTCTACGTCTATGCGAGGATCTCCTACACGACCAAATCAAAGACATCGGTGAGACGATAGTCGCGGCCGTTGTGGCAAAAAGTGAGTCGATCATGGTTGAGCCAGCGCAGATGAGGCATCATCGCATACAGGTCGTACAGTTGCACCTTACCGGCGATCGGCCGAAATCCGAATTGGGCGTTCTCGCGATACGTCAGTCCGTCATTCAGGCCACTGCCGACACAACAATGTGCTGACACTTTCGGGCTGATATTCGCGGCCATGCGAGTCGATCGGCGACAGGTGCCCGCGTTCTTTCTGAACTACTAGGTGCTGTGTCACGTCTTGATTTTCGGGTTCAGCAAATCAGCCGGAACGCGCTAGCGTCCGGTTCTAACCGTGGGCTGGCGCCCAGCGGCTGATGGACTC
>JAYUFF010000902.1:0-3809 GCA_043738825.1 Schlesneria sp. | reverse complement strand
CGAAGGCGGCGGAAGGGTCGAGGGTCGAGGGTCGAGGGTTGAGAGCCAGCAGTGAAGGCAACTCTCCGACAGCCACTTCCTCTGGCTCTTGTCTCTTGTCTCTCGTCTTTCGACCTGCCGAAGACGGGGGCGAGGGGACAGGAAGAAGAACAACACGCTGGCTGTGGTTGGCGTGTGGGTTGTATGTGCTGGTCTTCACGACGATGAACTGGCGGCTGTACTTCAACCTGCTCATGCCGCACGGCGATTCCGTGATGTATGAGGAACATCTGTGGAACGTCCTCCACGGGAAGGGCTTTCGCAGCTATCTCGATCAGGGGCTGTTCTTCGGCGAGCACATCCAGTTCGTGCATCTGTTCCTGTTGCCGCTGTACGCCCTCTGGCCGTCGCACCTGTTGCTGGAGTTGTGTGAGTCCTCCGTACTGGCTCTCGGCGCGTTTCCCGTCTTTTGGATGACTCGGCGACACTCGGGATCGGATCGTCTCGCGCTGGCGGCGGCCGTCACGTACCTGCTCTACACGCCGATGCAGTTCCTCGACATCGAGATCGACCTGAAGACATTCCGGCCCGAGGCGTTTGGGATTCCGCTGCTGTTGCTAACGCTGGACCAATTGGAACGGAGGCATCTCGTCGGGACGTTGATTGGCCTAGCGATGACGCTGACGGTGAAAGAGGACTACGCGATTGTGTTCGGGCCGCTCGGGCTGTGGATCGTGTGGAAGGAGTCAGGGGTCAGGAGTCACGAGTCACGAGAAACACGTCGCGGCATCAGACGGATGTGGCAGGTTGTGGGGCTGCTGCTGAGTTTCTTCAGCGTGGGCTACCTCTGGCTGGCGACGCGCGTGGTGATGCCGTGGTTTCGGTCGGGGGCCGAGGTCCACTACGCGCGGTACTTCGCCAAGTTTGGCGAGACGCCCGAACAGATCGTCCGGACGATGGTCACTCAGCCGGGGTTGCTGTTCGGTGAGCTTTGCTCGACCTCGACGCTGCTCTATGCGCTGATGCTGCTCGCGCCGCTGGCATGCCTGCCGCTCTTCTCGCCCACTCGTCTGGCGGTCGGCCTGCCGTTGTTTGGCATTCTCTGTTTGAACGAGTTGGCCAAAGACCCGCGACACCAGTTTCATGCTCCGCTTGTCGCGATCATCTTCTGGTCGCTGGCGGGAGGATTGCCCCGAGCCATTCGTCTCGAAGTCCGGCTTTTCCGAAAGCCGGACTTCTCTCCGAGGTGCGACCTCCCGGAGGGAAGTCCGGCTAACAAAGCTAAGCCGGACTTCAGCCTTGAACGGTCTGCAAAAGACACTGGCGGCTCAAAGCTGTCGCCAGCGCCACCCGATGCCGATGTCGGGGCCGCTCTCTTCGTGCGGCATCTGATGTGGACGAGTGCCTTGATGACGGGATTGTTTCTCAGCCTCAGTCCACTCGGCCTGCCGTTTTGGGATTCGGGGTCGAGTTGGTACTGGAAAACGCTCTACGGGCCAAGCCGTCGAGGCGAACTGTTCGCTCACGTTCTGCCGCTGATCCCGCGTGAGAGCCGTGTTGCCTCGACCGACTTCGTGCATCCCCGCTTCACTCACCACGAGCGGTCTTACGATTACAGCGGCTACGCCCGCAAGGTGGCTGGCAACAAGACGGGCGTGCCGGACGACACCGACTTCCTCGTCATCGACACCAACCACCGCTACAGCGAGATCAAGTCGCCCGATCAAATCCCCGAGTACCGCGATCACCCCGACCAATGGGAACTACTGCCCGTCGAAACCGATGGCTACTTCCTCGTGCTGAAGCGCAAGCGGTGAACAACGACCGCAATCGGCTTCGCTACTAACCCGCCGCGTAAGCGAGGGCGGGCGCTTCACAAGACGCTGAATTCATCGCGTCTTGTGAAGCGTCCGCCCTCGCTCACGCGGCGGGTTACATTCGCAACACGCGCAAGAATCAATACACGCGCAAGAATCAATCTGAGGCTGTGTCGGGTGAGGGGTTCTTCTCTGATGCGGCTCGCCGCTCACCCAAGCGTTGTCAGGATTTGGTGGTACAGCGACCCGGACGTTTCAAACGTCCGGGTCGCTTTTCTTTCCGCTCACCCGTCTTGACACATTTTTGATGCGTCATCGCCAGACTTTGACACCCGTTTGAGGTGGTCCCGCCGATAATCTCCGCCGACGCGGTTCACTTCGGAACCTGCGTTGGACTCGATGGGAGATCGTGCGATGGACATCTGGTATCTGGGCCTCGGGCTGGGTGGGTTTGTTCTGCTGGCGCTGCTCACGCGCGGCCTCGGGCGACTGAAGTCGGAGGAGCGATCATGAACGAGATGCACGTGCTCGCGGGTGTGTTGGCGAGCGGACTCTTTGTCTATCTGACACTGACACTGCTTTGGCCGGAGAAGTTTCTATGACCCCCAATGGCTGGTTTCAATTGGCGTTGTATCTCGGCGTCTTGCTGCTGTTGGCGCGACCGCTGGGAGTTTATATGGCCGCCGTCTATGAGGGCGTTCCCTCGCGCTGGCGACGGCCGGGTGAAGTCGTTGAGCGGTGGATGTACCGCCTGTGCGGAGTCGATCCCGCCGAGCAGATGACGTGGACTCGGTATGCCTACGGCGTGCTGATGTTCAGTGCGGTGAGCTTTCTGGCGGTCTATTTGATTCAGCGGTGTCAGGCGCTGTTGCCGCTGAACCCTCAACAGTTGGCGGCCGTCACGGCCGATTCGTCGTTCAACACGGCGATCAGTTTCGTGACCAACACGAACTGGCAGGGATACGGCGGTGAGGTGGCGATGAGCTATCTGTCGCAGATGCTCGCGCTGACCGTGCAGAACTTTGTCTCGGCGGCCGTTGGGATGGCGGTCCTCGTCGCGTTGATTCGCGGCTTTCGACAGACCGGGACGTCGGACTTGGGGAACTTCTGGGGCGATCTGACGCGAGGGACGCTTTACATCCTGTTGCCACTGTCGTTCGTGCTGGCTCTGGTGCTGGTCTCGCAGGGAGTCGTACAGACGTTCTCGGCGTATCAGACCGTCCCTTTGATGGAAGCCGCGACGACGGCGGATGGCAAGACGATCACCGAGCAGACACTGCCGCTCGGTCCGGCGGCGTCTCAGATTGCGATCAAGCAACTGGGGACGAACGGCGGCGGGTTCTTCAACGTGAACTCGGCGCATCCCTTTGAAAACCCGACGCCGCTGTCGAACTTCCTGCAACTGCTGTCGATCTTGTTGATCGCGGCCGGTCTCTGCCACACGTTCGGCGTGATGATGAAAGACTCGCGCCAGGGTTGGGCCTTGCTGGCGGCGATGCTGGTGATGTTCGTGCCACTCACGGTGGGATGCGTTCTGCTGGAGCAGCAGGGAACGCCGCAGTTGGCGGCGCTGGGCGCTGATCTCGCGGCGAGCGATCTGCATCCCGGCGGCAACATGGAAGGGAAGGAGACTCGCTTCGGCATCGTGAACTCGGCGCTGTGGGCCTCGGCCACGACGGCGGCTTCCAACGGGTCGGTCAACGCGATGCACGACTCGTTCACACCGCTGGGCGGGCTGATTCCAATGTGGCTGATGCAACTGGGCGAGGTGATCTTCGGCGGCGTCGGTTCGGGACTGTATGGGCTGATCATGTTCGCCGTCGTGACGGTGTTCATCGCCGGATTGATGGTGGGGCGGACGCCCGAGTACCTCGGCAAGAAGATCGAAGCCTATGAAATGAAGATGGCAATGATCGCGGTGTTGGCTCCGTGCGCGATGGTCCTCGTGGGGACGGCGATCGCCGTGATGTGCAGCGCCGGCAAGGCGACGATCTTCAATCCGGGAGTCCACGG
>JAYUFF010000901.1:0-3815 GCA_043738825.1 Schlesneria sp. | reverse complement strand
TTGCTGCTGTCGCAGCTTGATGAGTTGCTGAAGTTGAGGCCCGACCTGTTGAATCAGCAACACTTCGTCAACGCCTCTCTGCGACGCCTCCAGCCGGGAGCCGATGCCGACTGGCGTTACGATCGAGCGGTCTTGGCCGCGTACCTCGACCGAATGCAGGCGTTTGCCGACCGGTTGGCTCCCGTTCACAACTCGCTCAAGGCGCATGTGCTGTATCACCGGCTGGTGCTGGACCGGTTGCAGGGGAAGATGGACAAGGAGCGACTGCTCGCGTACCTCAAGCTGCCGCGGCCGGTCGGCTATCTGTCGAAGGGGATGGCCGAGTCGGACGATCTCAAACGCTTCGCCTGCGATTTGAACTCGAACTACGGCGGGGCGACGCTGCTCAACCCGATCGGCAACGACGAGCCGCTCGTGCGCGCGTACCTGTCGCATTTCCTGCTCGACGCCGCCAACACGAAAGATTTCGAGCCGTACATCAACGACATTTACCTGAAGCACTTGTTTGCCGAGGTCAAGATCGTGAACGGCCTCGGTGAGCCGGAGCAGTGGGCCGCGCTGCTCCCTCCCGAACTGTTCCAGCAGCTCAAGGAGCGGATCGACATCGACTTCGTCTCGACGAACAAGACGCAGTTCTCGGCCGATGAACCGGTCGCGTTGAACCTGCACGTCAAGAACGTCGGCACGCTGATCGTGAAGGTCTTCGAGATCAACACGAAGAACTACTACCGCGACGCGCTGCGCGAGGTGGACACCGACATCAACCTCGACGGACTGGTGGCCAATGTCGAGCAGACGCACGCCTACAATGACGCCCCGCTCCGCCGCATGCCCCGCAAGTTTGAGTTCCCTCAACTGACGAAGCCGGGCGTGTACGTCGTCGATTTCATCGGGAACGGTCGCAGTTCGCGGGCACTGATCCGCAAGGGCAAGTTGAAGCATCTCGTCCGTACCGGAACGTTGGGCCAGATCTTCACGGTGCTGGACGACGCCAACAAGCCGGTCCTCGACGCGACGATCTGGCTGGCCGGGCATGAATACACGGCGCGCGGAGTAACAGCCGAAGAGAAGACCCCTCACCCTAACCCTCTCCCCGCAGAGCCGGGGCGAGGGGACAAGGCGGGCGAAATTCTCGTCCCGTTCAGCACCGCTCCCGGTCGCCAGCCGATTGTCATTTCGCGTGGTGAGCTTTCGTCGCTCGACTATTTCAATCATGAGGCCGAGAACTACACGCTGGATGTCGGGTTCTACGTTGATCGCGAAGCGCTGCTCAAACGGAAAACGGCGTCGGTCGTGATTCGGCCCGGTTTGAAACTGAACGGCACTCCCGTTTCGTTGAGCCTGCTGGAAGCGGTCAAACTCACGATCAACTCGGTCGATCTCGACGGCACCGCGACCAGCCAGGAAATTCCGAACTTCAAGCTGTTCGAGGACCGTGAGTCGATCCACGACTTCCAAGTCCCCGCGCGATTGGCTTCGATTTCGTTCACGCTCACGGCAAAGGTGAAGAAGCTGAGCACGGGTGGACAAAAGATCGACCTGTCGGGGGGCGACTCGTTCGCGTTGAATGGCATCGACCGGACTGAAAAGGTTGAGTTGCTGCACCTGATGCGGACGGCAGCGGGCTACGTCGTCGAGTTGCGTGGTAGGACGGGTGAGTCAAAAATCTCACGGCCCGTACAGTTCGCGTTCAAGCACCGCGACTTCCGTCACCAGCACCATGTCACCCTGAAAACGGACCCGGCCGGGCGGATCAACCTCGGCGCACTCAAGGACATTCAAACCGTCTCGGCCGTCAGTCCCGAGAACACTCAGCACACATGGCACCTGCGCGGCGATGAGCACACGTACTCGCAGACGCTGCACGGCCGGGTCGATGAACCGATAACGTTGCCGTTCCTGCCCCGTGGGGTAGGCAGCCTGCCTGCCCTTCCCAACCAGAAGCCGGACAACAAAAAAGGCGAAGAGGCAGCAGGCAGGCTGCCCACTGCCACGAGGAGCGATGTCTCGCTGCTCGAACTGCGCGGAGACCTCTTCGCCGCAGATCGTTTCGGGCATCTCAGCGTCAAGGATGGGATGCTCGTTATCGATAAGCTGCCTGCGGGCGACTACGACCTGCTCCTCAAAGCGACCGGTTCGCGGCTGCGGCTGCGAGTGACCGAGGGCGACAAACTCGGACGCTTCATCGCCGGAAAGCGGCGGCAGTTGGAGACGCCCGCGCTCGCACCGCTGCAAGTCGCCGACATCAACGTCGGCGACGAGAAGGTGACGATCAAGCTGACAAACTCCACGAAGTTTGCCCGTGTGCATGTTTTCGGCACGCGGTATCTGCCCGAGTATCCGGCCTATGCCCACCTGAGCCGCGTTCGTGCGGCCGAGCCGTACCTGTTCCAGCAGTCACCCGCCGAATCGGTCTTCCTGACCGGCCGCAACATCGGCGACGAGTACCGCTACATCATCGACCGCAAGTACGCGACGAAGTTTCCCGGCAACATGCTCGACCGCCCGTCGTTGCTCCTGAACCCGTGGGCCGTCCGCGCGACCGAGACTGGCGAGCAACTCGCTGCCGGTGGAGACGACTTCAAAGCGGCGGGCGTTCCCGTGCAGAGCATGCCCAAGCGGGAAGCCGACGGCGGCCTTCGTAGCACGGTCGGCGATGCGAACCTCGCCAATCTCGACTTCCTCGCCCATGCTAGTGCCGTGTTGGTGAACCTCGCGCCGGACAAGGATGGCGTCGTGACGTTCGACCGGAAGGCGCTCGGCGATCATCAGCATCTGCACGTCGTGGCCGTCGATCCGGTGAGCACCACGTACCGCAGTGCCGCGCTGCCCGAGGCCAAGACCGAGTACCTCGACCTGCGATTGCTGGCCGGTCTCGATCCGAAGGGCCACTTCACTCAGCAGAAACAAATCACGATCGCCCCCGTCGGCCAGGGCTTTGTGTTGAACGACATCACCACGTCGAAGTTTGAAGCCTACGATCAACTCGCCCGCGTGTACGGTCTCTTTCTGACGCTCAACCGCGACCCGAAGCTGGTCGAGTTCGCGTTCCTGCTCAACTGGCCAAAGCTGAAGCCGGAAGAGAAGCGGACGCTCTATTCAAAGCACGCCAGCCACGAACTGAGTTTCTTCCTGTTCAAGAAAGACCCCGAGTTCTTCGCGGCCGTCGTCAAGCCGTACCTCGCCAACAAAAAGGACAAGACGTTCATCGACCGCTGGCTGCTGCAGGACGATCTCACCGAGTACGCCCAGCCGTGGAAGCACGCGCAGCTCAACATCGTCGAGAAAATCCTGCTGTCTCAGCGACTGAAGGACGAACGCCCGCTGACCTCACGCCATGTGAACGACCTCTACACGCTGCTCCCTCCGAACATTGACGACTTCATCCACCGTTTCGACACGGCGGTGAAACGCGGTTCGCTCGATGTGAGCGAAGACGATGCACTCGGATTCAAGGAGGCGGCCGGAAAGGCGATGCCTGCTGAGCGTCTGATGGAGCAGCAGTTGCAGTTGAGGGGTCAAGCTGGCGACGCACCCGCAGTTGCCGCCGCCGCCAAACCGATGGCCGGAGCGATGGGGGGAGCCGCTGGAGCCAAGGGCCAGAGTGCCGGGGAGAACCGCAAGCTCGCCGAAATGGAATCGCTCTCCCGCATGAAGAGGGACGCCTCGGAGAAGGGCAAGCAATTGGCCGATGCCAAGGATGGAAAGTCCTCCGACCGACAACGCCGCGGGTCGTCGCGAGATGAAGCTTATGCGGAGGCCAAGAAGAGTGGAGAGGACAAGAACGCCAACGGTCGCGCCGATGTCTTCTTCGA
>JAYUFF010000900.1:0-3820 GCA_043738825.1 Schlesneria sp. | reverse complement strand
CCAGTCGAAAGACACCTTTTCCCTCGGTCAATGCGGCGGACGCCATTTGCTTCACAGTGGCCATGATGTCAGCAGTCTCCTCAAGCGGCAAATCGTGGACGGTTTCTCAGAGGACGGTTCAACTCACACTAACCCGCAGCGTGAGCAAGGGACTGCGGGCTGATTCCCTTGCTCACGCTGCGGGTTAGTGTGGGTGAAACAATTCCGGCCACCCGCCTGATCACCGAATCACGGAACCAGATCGAACCGGCGAGCTGTCGGAAGTGTCGAGACATTCTGGTGTTTTCCCGCCGGATTGCAACGCAGCCGCGCAGCATCGTCAGCGTTCCTTGTTCGCCTTGCATCGTCCCGGCAGAATGGCACTCGTTCTGCATCAGAAAACATCGAAAGGGACTTCGTTCTCATGGTTACAGTCGGCATCCTGGGAGCGACCGGTTACACGGCGCTCGAACTGCTCAAGATTCTCGTCAATCATCCCGAGACTCAGGTGACGGCGGTCACGTCGCGGCAGGAGGGATCGCCGCCGATCTCGACCGTCCATCCGAGCCTCACCGGGCGGCTCGACATTCGGTGTGAAGACCTCAAGCCGGCACAGGTGGCCGAGCGGGCGAAGTTCGTCTTCTGCTGCCTGCCTCACGCCGCGAGCATGGCCGTCGTCCCCGAGTACCTCGCGGCGGGATGTCGCGTGATCGATCTCAGTGCCGACTACCGCCTGAACGATCCGGCCGTCTACGCCCAGTGGTACGGACACGTGCATACCGATCCGACTCGACTCGGATCGACCCCCTACGCGCTGCCGGAACTGTTCGCCGACCAGATTCCCAACGCGGACCTCGTGGCGAATCCCGGTTGTTACACGAGCACCTCGATCCTCGGACTGGCTCCCGCGCTGCGCGGCAGGCTGATCGAACCGACCGGCATCATCATCGACGCGAAGAGCGGCGTCAGCGGGGCCGGGCGGACTCCCAAACTGAACACGCTCTACTCCGAGTGCAACGAAAGTTTCTCGATCTACGGCGTCGGCACGCACCGCCATACGCCCGAGATCGAGCAAGTCCTCTCCACCGCGTCGGGCCAGTCGATCGAAGTGATCTTCCAACCGCATCTCGTCCCGATGGACCGGGGCATCCTCGCGACGATCTACGCCACGCCGACGCGGCCCGTCACGCAGGAGGAACTCCTCGCCGAGTACCGCCGGTTCTACGCCGGCAAACCGTTCATCCGCGTCGTCGATCATCTGCCGGCGACAAAGGACAGCGCGCACACCAACTTCTGCGACATCACCGTCCGCGTCGTGAAGGGCAAAGTCCTGATCGTCTCGTGCCTCGACAACCTCATCAAAGGTGCATCGGGCGTCGCCATCCAAAACCTCAACCTGATGGCGGGCCTCCCCGAAACGATGGGCCTGCTGCCGTGCGGTCGATAAATTGAGTATTCTCCGCGAGACGACAATCACGTCGAACGTGACGCCCCACCTGGCACTGAGGACCGACACATGACGACCGTCTTAGAGACCACGCTGCTGACCGCCGAAGAGTTCCTGCACTTGGACGACGGTGGAGCATTTACAGAACTCGTGCGCGGAAGGATCGTTGAGATGAATCGACCGTACACGGCTCACGGCTATTTCTTGATCCGGATCGGGTTCCTGTTCCAACAGTTCATCCAAGAGCACGATTTGGGTCGGATTGTCGGAGGGGATGCGGGTGTCGTCACCGAACGCGATCCCGACACGGTGCGCGGCCCCGACGTGGCGTTCTACAGCTACGAACGCATCCCACGCGGCCCGTTGCCCGAGGGCTATTGGCCAGCGTCTCCAGAGTTGGTCGTCGAGATTCGTTCCCACGACGACCGCTGGAAGGACATCCTCCACAAGGCATCCGAGTACCTGTCCGCAGGAGTCCTCACAGTCGCCGTCGCCGATCCAGCGACGCAACGAGTCCACCTGTTCTCCGCCGACCGCGAAACGACCGTTTTGAACGTCGATGACGAACTCACCTTCCCTGACATCTTGCCCGGCTTCGCAGTGCGTGCGAGCAAGTTGTTTGAATAACGAAATTCATGCATCGGAAGTCGTATCAAGCTAATCGCTCGATGCTGAATCGCGGTTTGTTGCGTTGTCTTCTATCAGACCACGGCCGACTTGTTTGAGGATGTAATCGTGTTCCCGCAAGAAAGAGATCGAATAGGTGGCTTGTACTTGAACTGCGGTGGCATTCTTGAATCCGCAGAACGGATCTTACAGCGGTGGGTTGAACTGCGCCCCTGGGGTCAATTGGATAAACAGCAGATTGAATCGGAACAAGCGAAACGAGTAGCGATCGCATTCGGGATTCAGTCCACCCGTCTGTTTCGCGCGGTACTTGAGGCATGCACGCGAAGTGATGCATTCGTCGCGAACATCAATACTCGTAGTCAATTTGAAACTCTATTGCTTTTAGAGTTTTTGCTTCGGCCCAACATTCGCGTCCGGGTCATTTGTGAGAGGAATTCCCGGAAAAAGTTGGCCCCGCCCACAAAACAGCAGTCAACCCACAACAGCAAGGATGCCACGACACATGAGTTGAGTCGGGCGATGCGATGTGGAATGTACATAGAGTTCCAAGAGCTTCAAGAAACCAAATTGAGCCAAAGGTCAATGAACTCCCAGCCTTCGTGCGATCAAACAGGGGCCGGTCGCAACAAACCCTTTGAGGAAGAAGCGTCCCTGACTCCGAAAGACTGGATGACGTTTCGCGAGACAGAAGTATGGACGCAGATCGTACAGATTATGAAAGTCTCGAATAACTTTACCGGTATGAACGTCAAGACATTGGTCGAGTTGCTGGACGATGGGGGTAATAAGAAGTACACGCAGTTGTATGATTCTGTTTACTTCTGGCAGTCGAGCTTTGCCCACGGCAATCGAATGGGAGGAGAAATGGCGGAGGGAATCAACCCCGATGAAGATACCTATGCTCCATTTTTTTACTCATCGAACAAAGAGGTTGTCCAGGTGCTCATTGCAGCGGTTTGTATGTTTCGGCTGACCGTTACCTGTTTGAAAAGGCACATTGGATATGGGCAGGTCAGTACTAGCGTTGACGGCATAGAACTCATGTGTGACGAGTTTATTAAGAATGCGGGAAAACTGTTGGCTCGCACGACGTGAACGATTGGAACTCTTGTTTTTTTGGTTTCACTACAGAATTACTGGACCACAGATGACTGAAGCACTTCCTCTCCCTCAAGGTTTTTCCGCAGTTGGCATTCTGTGTGGGATCAAGGCTGATCCGCAGAAGCTCGATCTGGCGTTGTTTGTGTCCGACCGGGCGTGTGCGGCGGCGGGGGTGTTTACGACCAATTTGGTGTGCGGGGCGCCGGTGAAGGTGTCTCGCGAGCGGTTGCCTCGGGCGACGGCGCGGGGGGTGGTGGTGAACTCGGGGAACTCGAATGCCGCCACGGGGTTGAAGGGGATCGAGGACGCGCAGGCCATGACGGCGCTGGTCGCTCAGCAGATCGGGGCCTCGGCGGACGATGTGCTCGTCTGTTCGACGGGCGTCATCGGGCGATTCCTGCCGATGGAGAAGCTGCAGGCGGGCATCCCGGCTGCAGCGAAACTATTGGCCTCGTCGCCCGAAGCCTTTCACAACGCGGCCCGGGCCATGATGACGACCGACACGTTTCCCAAGCAGGCAACGGCGACGGTCACGCTTGGGGCCGGCGCGTCAACAGGTGTTCCCTCGTGGCGGATGCTGCCAGCATCCGAACCGACGCTGGCAGCGTCGGCCACGACAGTTATTCCTGCGCCGGTCCTGAGCGGGAAGACGGTTCGGATCAG
>JAYUFF010000899.1:0-3828 GCA_043738825.1 Schlesneria sp. | reverse complement strand
GCCGTTCGTAGGATGTCGGCCCTCGTGACCAGACCGCCTTTGACCAAGGATCAAGTGCCATGCAGTTTGAGACTCGTTGCGTTCATGTCGGTGTCGATAAGGACTCGGCCTACCTGAGTGCGACCACGCCGATCTATACCACGTCCACGTTTCGGTGGGACGACTTGAATGCGAATCGCGGCTTCGATTACACACGCAGCGGCAATCCGACGCGGAAGGCTCTCGAAGAGAATCTGGCCGCCCTCGAAGGCGGGATCGACTGTCGTGCGACGTGTACAGGCATGTCGGCCATTGCCGCGACGATGCACCTGTTCCAACCGGGCGATCACATCATCGCGGGCCACGACATCTATGGCGGCACGTACCGCCTGTTCGATTCCGTCTTCCGCAAGATGGGGATCGAATTCTCGTTTGTCCGCATGGGCGACCCCGAGAACGTCCGTCGAGCGATGACTCCCGCGACGAAGTGTGTCTGGATCGAGACCCCCAGCAATCCGCTGCTCAACATCGTGGACCTGGCCGCGATTTGTGAGATCGCCCGCGCCGGGAACGCGATCTCGATCGCCGACAACACGTTCCTGTCGCCGTATCTCCAGCGGCCGTTCGAGCACGGCTGCGACATCGTTGTCCATTCGACTACGAAGTATCTGAACGGTCACTCGGATGTCGTGGGTGGCTGTGTCATCACCCGGCACAAGGATCAGGCCGAGAAGATCGGCTACATCGTGAACGCCCTCGGGCTGGGCTGCTCGCCGTTCGATGCGTGGCTCGTGCTACGTGGTGTGAAAACGCTCGGCCCGCGCATGGAGGCTCATCAACGCGGAGCCATGACCGTGGCGAAGTTCTTGCAAGCTCATCCGCGAGTCCAACACGTTTACTATCCCGGCCTGCCCGATCATCCGCAGCACGCTCTGGCGAAGAGGCAGCAGTCGGGCTTTGGCGCGATGCTCAGTTTTGACGTGCGGGGCGGCCGGCCGTTCGTCGAGCAAGTCCTCTCCAAGTTGAAGCTGTTTCAACTGGCCGAGTCGCTCGGGGGCGTCGAGTCTTTGATCGAGTACCCGGACACGATGAGTCACGCCTCGATGAACGAAGCGGCACGTCGCGAGGCGGGGATCACCGACAGCACGCTGCGCGTCTCGGTCGGCATCGAGCATCCGGACGATCTGGTCGCCGATTTTGCGCAGGCACTGGCTGAGTGAGGAAGAAGTGTAGGGTGTGTGCAGCACCGCGTAACACACCCGCTACGCTCAAGGTGCGGTGTGTTCCGCGTTGCTGCACACACCCTACTTGACTGGAACAGCAGCTCGACAAAAAGGAAAGCGGCGATGAATCGCCGCACTCCAAAGGCCTACTGCGGATCAGCCAGCTCAATCTGAGTCTGCACGATTTGTTCTCGCCGAGAAAAGAAGGCATCGACGATCTTGGGATCGAAGTGCGATCCTCGCTCCTGTGCGATGATCTCGAAACACTTGTCCAGTGAGAACGCGGGCTTGTACGGTCGGCGGCTGCTGAGGGCGTCGAAAACATCGGCCACGGCCGTGATGCGGCCCTCCAACGGAATGTCCTCGCCCGCCAGACCGAGCGGATAGCCGGTGCCATCCCAGCGTTCGTGATGCGTCAGCGCGATCCGCGCGGCCATCGCGAGCAACGGCGAGCGGGGAGCCTCCAAAATCTTTGAGCCAATCTGCACGTGCTGCCGCATCTTCTCCCAGTCGCGGTCGCTCATTTGTTCGACGATCTTCTTGCCGAACAGCGTGTGCCGCTGCATGCGCTCGTATTCCTCGGGAGTCAGCCGGCCCGGTTTGAGCAACACGTCGTCGGAAACGCCGATCTTGCCGACATCGTGCAACTGCGCGGCCAACTGCAACACGCGACAGGTCTCGGCTTCCAGGTGCAGGGCCTCACCGATGAGTCCGGCATACCGGCCGACCCGCTCGACGTGTCGTCCGGTGTGGTCGTCGCGGTACTCGACGGCACGCGCCAGACAATGAATCACGTCCATGCGCGACGATTCGAGATCGGCCGTGCGCGCACGCACCGCCTCCTCCAGCGTGCGCGCATAGTCGCGCAGTCCATCGTGGTAGTTCTTGATCGTCAGCGCGTTTCTCACGCGCGGAGCCAGCTCGCTCACGTCAATCGGTTTGGTGAGGAGGTCCGTTGCGCCCAGTTCCAGCACCGTTGCCTTGGTCGTTCTGTCACTGGACGCTGTCAGAATCAGAACGGGCACGTGAGTCAGCTCTTCGTGGCCGCGAATCATGCGTAGCAGATCGACTCCACTCAGCACCGGCATCATTACGTCCAGGATGATCAGATCCGGTCGCTCGGCCAGAATTGTGGCCATCGCGCGGGTCGAGTCGATCTGGCTGAGACAATTCTCGTAACCCAGTTCCCACAGCAGTTTCTGGCAGAACGTGACAATGAACGGATCGTCATCGACGATCAGAATCTTCGCGGTCGATGTCGTAATCTGAAATGCCGGTATGGATGTCGGCGATGGCGCAGAAGGTGTCGTAGCCGAACCGCTAGACGCAGTCGAGACGGAGGACGCGACCGTCCTTCGCTGAGGCTGATAGACGGGAAGCTCACCGGAACCGGTGTCGTCCTGAATCTCGTCCAACAACTGACCGATGCCGAAGGCAACTGCGGTGGCGGAACCCATAGCCTGATCCTGTCGAGCGGGGATACCCAAGATCACTCGGCGCACCATGTGCCGAGTTTCGTGTTGTGGCCCAACCCCTCGAACGTAGTTCACAATTGGCATCACCCGTTTTCGACGATGATGTTTTCGAGAAACATGCGGAACCCAACCGACCCGTCTGGCGGTCACGAGGATGGTGCGAGTCACAACGACGATTCCGACCCTGCCGATGAAGACGATCGACTCGCCGGCGTGAACAATTCATTCAACTCACGCGGTCATGAATGTGACGTTTCCACGTTTAGCCCCAACGCCAACGGCGTGAGTACTGACGAGGGCGAGCCGTTGATCGCACGCACGCCGTCGGCGTTGCGGCTAAACATCTCACATCAAGCCGTTACGCCGCGCGACTCTGCGGCTGTTGTCGGGCGGTTGAGTCGGCCAGCGTCCACCAGTCGCGGTCGGCTTCGTTCCACGGTAGCGACGCCGTTTCGGGGCGAGGCCACTCGGAGAGCGAAGCCGAGTCAAACGGCGTCGTGATGTACGGTGAACTCGCGCGGTCGGCGATCTCGGCGGCGAGGACCGGCGCGAGAACCAACTTTGTCGGACAGCCCGTCGTCACGTTCCCCGCGCAGAACACCTGAACCGACTCGCGGCGCGAGTTGTGACCCGTCTCACCTTCCGCGCGGTCGAGCCAATACGTGGACCACTCGACCGCTCGCAGATCGAGCCTCGGCAGAATCCGCGCCAACTCTTCACGGACTCGCTCCGTCTGAGTGTGCGGCTCCAGTTTGCAGCCGTGCTTCGCGAGCGGGCCGCCGATCTGCCAGACGGTTCGGCCGTCGTCGTCGATGTCCGATGTCACCGTCACAATGGTCGCGGCTCCCTCGACGCAGTGTCCGTTCAGGTCCGGCAGGTTGCCCCGCGCGAGAACCATCTGCCACGGACGCGACGGCAGCGCCTCGACACTCAACCCGACCAGTTCGCGCAGTCGTGCGTTGTCGCTGCCGGCCGTAAAGATCACCTGACGCGGACTGAGTTCGAGCGTGCTGCCGTCGGCCGGCGATGTCAGTTGGATGGAGTCCACTTCGCCGGGGCTGTTCAATCGGAATCGCAGGCCGCGCTCGGCGTCGATCTGCAAGAGGCGGTCGCGGTACTGATCGGCCAGATCGGCGAGGAAGCTCGCGGGA
>JAYUFF010000898.1:0-3830 GCA_043738825.1 Schlesneria sp. | reverse complement strand
CGCGGTCCCTGCGCGTCGGATCGATTCGTCCAAGATGCCACTCGTCAACCAGCGGCCAACTACATCAAGCCGTCCAAGGCCGCCATCAGCTTGGGCTTTTGGGTCAGCCCGACAAACCGCTGTGCTTCGCGGCCTCCCTTGAACAGGATGATCGTCGGGATGCCGCTGATTCGGTACTCGCTCGGCGTCCCCGGATTGTCATCGGTGTTCACCTTGCCGATCTTCGCGCGACCAGAATACTGGTCGGCCAGTTCTTCAATCGTGGGGGCGATCATCTTGCACGGGCCGCACCACGGTGCCCAGAAATCGACCAGGACGGGATCCTGACAAGTCAGCACCTCGGTCTTGAAATTTGCGTCCGTGAACTCCAACACCTTACCGGCCATGAATTGCCCCTTTGCAGACTGACAGCAGGCTCTCGCGATCATCGCACCTCAACGGATGCCGACCGGGCGAGCCTCAAAATAGTGTGGCGGATTATAGGGATAGGGCAATCAGTGTCAATTCGTTCCCGCCGGGACCGTCTGTCGTAACCGATCAATTGGCTGAGAAATAGGCTCATTGTGCCAATCAGACACCCACAATTTGTCACAAGCCTGTCTGCACTTCTACTGTGATGGTTCGGTCACTGAGTTGAGCGCAAAGTGAGAAGTGAAAAGCGTTCCGTTTCGTCGCCCAAGGGAATGGAACGACCATCTGACAACAGGTCATAGCCGCAGTTCGCGATGGGAGCAGGCTCTGCTTCGCTCCCACTTTTCACTTTGCACTGATCACTTTTCACTTGGCACTCATTCTTTCACCCCGATCCGTCACAGTAGAGGTACTTCCACTCGCATCGAACCAACCCGGATGATTCATGGCCCTGAAAGGGCCGTGACCGTGAGGGAGCGGGCCACCGGAACTTGTCCGCTCCCTCACGGTCGCGGCTCCACTGACGCGCTGACATTCGTCTGGACGATCCGAGCGACTCTCGTCACAGTATCCCCGGCGTTTTTGAGTGACCCGAGTACACACGAGCCAACTTCCTGATGGCTGCCGCCTTCCGATTGAATGGATTCCGCATGGACCGGCCTTCCGCCACGACTCCCTTGCTCCCCAAAGCCGCTTCGCACGGTTGGCGATGCGTCGTCTTGTCAGTGCTGGCCATCGGAGTTGTCGGCTTCACTGCCGCCGCTCAATTCAAACGCGAACCCAAGGGAGTCGTCGCGGGGTTCCGCGTGATCGCCGAGTTCCCTCACGATGCGACGGCCTTCACGCAGGGTTTGGTCTTCACCGATGGACGCTTGTACGAGGGAACCGGCAAGAAGGGCGAATCGTCTCTGCGTCGGATCGAACTGGCGACCGGGAGAATCGAGCAAACGGTCCCGCTCGACTCGGCCTACTTCGGTGAGGGGATCACGATTCTCGATGGCAAGGTCTATCAACTGACGTGGCAGAACCGGCTGGGAATCGTCTATGACCAGCAAACATTCAAACCGGTCTCGACGTTTCGCTACACGGGCGAGGGTTGGGGACTGACTCACGATGGCAAGCGACTGATCCTCAGCGACGGCACTTCGACGCTGCGTCTCATCGACCCGAAGACGTTTGAAGTCGTCAAACGACTCAAGGTGCGAGCAGCCAGCGGTCTGGTCGATAAGCTGAACGAACTCGAATACCGCAAGGGCGAGATCCTCGCCAACATCTGGTACTCGGATCGCATCGCCCGCATCTCACCCGAGACCGGTGAAGTTCTCGGTTGGATCGACCTGACCAACCTGTACCCCGCGCGGCAACGGTCCAGCAAGGAAGATGTCCTCAACGGCATCGCTTACGACGAAGCCAACGACCGCCTGCTTGTCACCGGCAAGAACTGGCCGAAGGTCTACGAGATCGAAATCATCTCGAAGCCGTAGGCTGGCCCTCTCGTTGGACAGGGCCTCGCTGGAACAAGCATCCGTTGATTGAGTCCCTCCGCGCGAGCGATACAATCCCGGCCGTTCCATCAATGCCTTGCATCAGTTCGCGGAAGGGATGCCCATGTCCGATTCTCTCTCGGCTGCCGAAGCCGTTGCCTCGCCCGTTGCCACTTCTCCCGGCGCGTTTGCTCACCTGCACTGTCACACGCACTACAGCCTGCTCGACGGTGCGAACCGGATCGATCAAGTCGTGAAAAAGGTGAAGGGGGCGGGGATGAATGCCCTCGCCATCACCGATCACGGCAATCTGTACGGAGCACTCGATTTTTACAACGAGTGCCGTGGCGCGAGCATCAATCCGGTACTGGGCCTCGAAGCCTACATCGCTCCCGGCTCGCGGTTCGACAAGGCGGGCGCGACGCGCGTGAAGGAGGCCAGCTACCACCTGACGCTGCTCGCCATGAACCGCGTCGGGTTTCAGAACCTCGTCAAACTGTCGTCGGCCTCGTTTCTGGAGGGCTTCTACTACAGGCCGCGCATCGACAAGGAATTGCTCGAAGCGCACAGCGAGGGACTGATTCTGCTGTCCGGCTGCGCGGCGGGCGAACTGTCGCAGTTGTTGCTCGGCGGGAAGCAGGAAGAGGCCGAGAAGCTGGTCGCGTGGTACTCGAAGGTCTTCGGCGACCGCCTCTACATGGAGATTCAGAACGCCGGCTTCGACATCCAGAAGCAGTGCCTGGACATGACGGTGGACCTCGCCAATCGGATGGGCCTGCCGCTGGTCGCGACGAACGATGCGCATTACCTCAATCAGTCCGATGCCGCGATGCACGACGTGCTGCTGTGCGTCAACACGAAGGTCGAGCGATCCGACACCAAGCGGATGAAGATGGATACCGACCAGCTCTTCGTCCGCACGCCCGCCGAGATGTACGCCGTCTTTCCCGGCTTCGAGCATGCCGTTGCGCGGTCGCAGGAGATCGCCAACCGTGTCGATATCCAACTCGATCTGAAATCGCGGCACTACCCGGTCTTTCAGCCTCCCGCAGGCAAGAAGGACATCGACTACCTGCGCGAGTTGTGCGAAGAGGGGATGAAGTTCCGCTACGGCGAGGACGGCATCACCGATGCACATCGCGACCGGCTGAACTTCGAGTTGGGCGTCATCGAGAAGATGGGTTACGTCAGCTACTTCCTGATCGTGTGGGACTTCGTGCGGTTCGCCGGTGAGCAGGGGATTCCGTGCAGTGCCAGAGGTTCGGCGTGCGGCGCGATCGTCGCCTACGTGCTCAAGCTGAGTCACGTTTGTCCGCTGGAGTACGACCTGCTGTTCGAGCGGTTCCTCGACCCCAGCCGGACGGAGCCGCCCGATATCGACATCGACTTCTGCCGCGATCGCCGTCAGTTGGTGATCGACTACACGAAGCAAAAGTACGGCTCGGCCAACGTCTCGCAGATCGGAACGTTCGGCACGCTGAAGGCCAAGGCGGCGATCCGCGATGTCGCGCGAGTCCTCTCCGTCTCGCCGAAGGATGTCGATGTCATCGCCAAGATGGTGCCCGAAACGCTGAACATCACGCTCGACGAAGCGATCAAGGAAAGCGCCGAGCTGAAGGAACTGTACGACTCGGACCCGAAGATCCGCGAGATCTTGGACCTCGCCAAGCAGATCGAGGGCCTCGCGCGCAGTGCCGGTACTCACGCGGCGGGCGTCGTGGTTTCCGACCGTCCGATTTCCGAGTACATCCCGCTGCAAACGATCACCGGCAAGACCGACATCATCACGCAATGGGAAGGCCCGACGGTCGAGAAGGCCGGTCTGCTCAAGATGGACTTTCTCGGGCTGCGGAACCTCACGATTCTCGACAAGGCCGTGAAGAATGTGGCTAAGCATCGCGGGGTCGAGATCGATCCGGTCAAGCTGCCGCTCGA